>JAICHZ010000009.1 GCA_025924655.1 Pseudonocardiaceae bacterium
CGAGACCAGCGAGATCACCCCGGAGAAGTCCTTCGTGGACGAGCTGGACATCGACTCGCTGTCCATGGTGGAAATCGCCGTGCAGGTCGAGGACCGGTTCGGCGTCAAGGTGCCAGATGACGTGCTGGCCAACCTCAAGACCGTGGGTGACGCGGTGGACTACGTCGCCAAGACCACGTGAGGTCGACGTACTCATCCGTGCGGACTCAGCTGTGCGGATTGATTTGGGCGGAGGCGCCGAATGATGACTGAGGTTGTCATCACCGGACTCGGGGCGACGACCCCGCTCGGCGGGGACGTCGCATCGACCTGGGATGCCTTGCGCGCTGGCAAGAGCGGGGTCGTCGCTCTCACCGAAGACTGGGTAGAGCGCTTCGATCTACCCGTGCGGATCGCAGCGAAGCTTGCGGTCGATCCGGCCGACGCGCTCCCGCGGGTGCAGGCCCGCCGTTGGGACCGTTGTGAGCAGGTCGCGGTGATCGCCGCCCGAGAGGCCTGGCGGCACGCCGGCGCACCGGAGGTGGAGCCGGAGCGGCTGGCTGTGGTGATCGGCACCGGCATCGGCGGTGCGTTGACCTTGCTCGGCCAGGATGACCTGCTCGAGAACGCCGGGATGCGCAAGGTCTCACCGCTGACCATCCCGATGCTGATGCCCAACGGGCCGGCCGCGCATGTCGGGCTGGATCTGGGCGCTCGCGGTGGGGTGCACGCCCCGGTCGCCGCCTGCGCATCAGGCGCGGAGGCGTTGGCCATCGCGTGGCGGATGCTGCGGGCCGGGGAGGTCGACGTGGTGGTGGCCGGCGGGGCCGAGGCGTGCATCATCCCCATCACGCTGGCCGGGTTCGCCCAGATGCGAGCCATGAGCACCCGCAATGATGAGCCGGAACGAGCCTCCCGCCCGTTCGATATCGCCCGGGACGGGTTCGTGCTCGGCGAGGGCGCCGGGGTGATGGTGCTCGAGCGGGCGGAGTTTGCGACAGCTCGGGGCGCTGCGCTGCACGGTCGGTTGGCTGGGGTGGGTACCAGCTCCGATGGCCACCACATCACCGCGCCCGAGCCCGAAGGCATCGGAGCCGGCCGAGCGATCTCGACCGCGCTGCGCACTGCGGGCCTGGCCAAATCTGACATCGGACACGTCAATGCGCACGCCACCGCCACTCCGGTCGGTGATGTCGCGGAGGCGGCGGCGATCCGGACCGCAGTCGGCGATCACGCAGTCGTCACCGCGCCCAAGGGAGCCTTGGGCCACCTACTCGGTGCCGCCGGCGCGGTGGAGAGCCTGGCCTGCGTGCTGGCGCTGCGTGACGGTGTCGTGCCTCCGACGCTGAACCTCGAAAACCTCGATCCCGGCGTACAGCTCGACGTCGTGACCGGCTCGGCCCGCGAGGTGGAGTTGCACGCCGCCGTCAACGACTCGTTCGGATTCGGTGGGCACAACGTCGCGCTCGCCTTCACCTCGGCCTGACTGGCTGCGGCTAAGGCACTGGCTCTCAAGGAGATCCCGGATGACAGCTCTGGCCCATCGTGCCCGCACAGATGCCCAGCCAAGCAATGGTGTCCAGCCCACAGATGACCGGCCCAGCAATCGCAGAGCAGCCGATCCGCGCGACCCGGAGCTGCGCCTGGCGTGCCTGCTCGACCCGGGCACACTGGTATCGCTGCGCCCTCGCGACACCAGCGGAGCGTTTGCCGCCCGCGGCCGCATCGACGGGGCCAAGGTGATCGCGTACTGCACCGATGCGACGACGATGGGCGGGGCGATGGGGTCGGCGGGCTGCCGGCACATCGTGGAGGCCATCGACACCGCGATCCGGGAGCGGTCGCCGGTGATCGGGTTGTGGCACTCCGGGGGGGCCCGGCTGGCCGAGGGGGTGGAGGCTCTCGACGCCGTCGGTCAAGTGTTCGCCGCCATGGTCCGCGCGTCCGGGCGGGTGCCACAGATCTCCGTGGTGCTTGGCGCCGCCGCAGGCGGAGCCGCTTACGGCCCCGCGCTGACCGACGTCGTGATCATGGCACCAGAAGGGCGGGTGTTCGTTACCGGTCCGGACGTGGTCCGCAGCGTCACCGGCGAGCAGATCGACATGGAGGCACTGGGCGGCCCGAGCGCGCACGGCAAGAAATCCGGCGTGGCGCACATGGTCGCCGACTCCGAGCCCGACGCGTTGCTACGGGCCCGTCATGTCGCCGGTCTGTTCGCCCGCCCGGGGATGTTCGATCTACACTCCCTGGGCCAGGACGTCGACCTCTCGGAGTATCTGCCAGCGCAGCGTCAACGCGCTTACGACGTGCACCCGCTACTGCACGCCGTGCTCGACGATCCTGACCAGGACAGTCCGGCTGGTGGGTTCGCTGAGCTGCAGCCCAAATGGGCACCCAACATCGTCGTGGGGTTGGGCAGGTTCGCCGGGCGAACCATCGGAGTGATCGCGAACAACCCGCTGCGCCTCGGGGGGTGCCTGGACTCGGCTTCGGCGGAGAAGGCGTCGCGCTTCGTGCGGATGTGTGACGCGTTCGGAGTACCGATGCTCGTCATGGTCGACGTGCCCGGGTACCTTCCCGGCGTCGGTCAGGAATGGGACGGGGTCGTGCGCCGCGGCGCGAAGTTACTGCACGCCTTCGCCGAAGCAGCCGTGCCCCGGGTCACCCTGGTGACTCGCAAGGCTTTCGGCGGTGCCTACATCGCGATGAACTCCCGGTCGCTAGGGGCCACCCAGGTCTTTGCCTGGCCCGACGCCGAGGTCGCCGTGATGGGCGCCAAGGCAGCGGTGGGCATCCTGCACCGCAAGGCATTGGCCGCTGCGGCGGAGGAAGAGCGCGAGGCGTTGCACGGCAAACTTGCTGAGCATCACGAGCAGATCGCCGGTGGGGTGGACCGCGCTGTGGCGATCGGAGTGGTGGACGAGGTGATCAAGCCGGCGCAGACCCGGCGACGCTTGGCCGAAGCACTGGCCGCGGCACCCGCTGGCCGCGGCTCGCACGGAAACATCCCGCTGTAAGTCGCAAAGCACGCTCAGCAAGCCGCGCGCAGGTTGTCGCTCGGCCCGGTAGGACCCATCCGTAGCTGGTCGCCTTCGCCGATCAGGGGGTAGGACACCCACCAACGTAGGCATCGCACCGGCAGGCCGGGTGGTGCATCGGCGGGGTTCTGCAAGCTGGTGAACGACGTCAGCGCGACCAGCCCACCACCTGGTCGGGGCTCGAGCCGGTGCACCACGATGGTCCCGTCCAGCGTGGACCGATATTGACCGTGCCACGCGATTTCCCCGATATCGCGGGCCAACTGGGGGATGACCGCACTACGCCACAGCGGGTAGTCGCCTGCGTTGATGGCGTCGAAGTACCTTTGCATTACCCTGCGGATCTGGTCTGCATCCGGATGCACTGCGGCATCCTCGGCGAGCACAACGGTGGCCGGCCCAGGCTCGGGCCCTTTCGGCGGCGTCCTGTTGCCGATGGTGCCGACTGAGGGAGCCCCGATCGAGTCGAGGTGACCCGCTCCTGCGACCGGTGTCTGACTTCGCAGCACCACCCCGATACCCACGGCGCCAGCCAATACCACGAGCACCACCAGCAGAAGGGTCCACCCGCGTCGGGCGACATGCTGCGCCACCGGGCCACCCTACGCCGCTCCAACACTCGCGCCAGAACCCGTCAAATGGAACCTTTCGGCAGTTCCAGCGCGGTGATCAGCCCACGCGATGCAGCCAGGTCACCGGGGCGCCATCGGCGGCGCGGCGGAAGGGCTCCAGCGCGTCGTCCCAGGTGGCGCCGAGGAGCTGAGCAACCTGGTGGGCGAAGGATTCCGCGTCCCGAGCAGTGCCGGCCAGGGCGCGCAACTGATCCTCGCCGACCACGATGTCACCGTTGGCGCTGGTGCTGGCCCGCCACAACCCAAGCCCGGGTACGAAACAGAACCGTTCTCCATCCACTCCGGGACTGGGTTGCTCGGTGACCTCAAAGCGAAGCATCGGCCACGCCCGCAGCGCATTGGCCACCGCAGCGGCGGTGCCCGGATCGCCGGACCACTCACATTCGGCGCGCAGCTGTCCTGGAGCCGCGGCCTGCGCGGTCCACTGAAGGTCCGCCCTGGTCTGCAGGACGCCCGCTATGGCCCACTCGACGTGCGGACATACCGCAGACGGCGACGAGTGGACGTAGATCGTGCCACTGGTGCTCATGTGGTACCTCCGCTGATCGACGAGGAGCGTCTTCCCCTACGTCCTCAAGATCAACTGAACGCACCGTTACTCATTGTGCCTTGGTGGCCGCTGGTGCGCCAGCGGTCCGGTGTGTGTCGCGGTGAAAAAAAACTGGGGCGCACCCCGGTCGTCATGCCTGGCTGGAGATTCAGTGTCCGTGGGCCCCCAGTGCTTTTGCGGCAGCTAGTGCATCGACCAACCCGGTGCCCTTGTCGAAGGATGTTTGGTACCCGCCGACCTGCTGGTAAGGCGCACCGTTGGAGTAACGCAATGCCGTCGATTTCAGCACTTTCTCGATCTCCGCAGGGGTTGCGGTGGGGTCGGCCTGGAAGAGCAATGCCACGATCCCGACGATTTGCGGTGAAGCCATCGATGTACCGCTGAGTACGTTGTAACTGCCCACATCGAGAATTCCGGGGCCGCTCTGCGGCTTGAGGCCGGTGGAACAGATCGGCAAGTAGGCTCGGCAGGCACCGAGGATGTTCTGCCCAGGTGCGGAGATGTCCGGCCAGGTCGAAGGGTCGCTCTTCACGCCGCGGGAGGAGAAGGTGGATACCGGGCCATTGCGGCTTCCGTTGCCCTGGTCATTGTAGGAGGCCACCGAGATGATGCCGCCGGTCGGATCCTGGGCCGGCGGATTAGTGAGGCTCTTCGAGCCGTCGCCGCCGTCATTGCCGGCGGCCCACACCATTACAACGCCTTCCTTTACGAGCTGGCGTTGCAGTTTGACGGTCGCCGAATCCGCATCGAACTTGCCCCCGCCCTGCGGACCATAAGAATTGTTGACCACTCTGATCGGCGGGCATTGTGTGGCCGGCACTGCGTCTCCACACGGGTGGGCGTGGTGCTCCAGCACCCAGTTCAACGACGAATCCGCACTGAGAATGACTACGGCGGCGCCAGTGGACAACGAAACGATCTTGGCGCCGGGCGCGGCACCGGAAACCGTGGTGCCGTCGCTGAGGGTGACGCTGCGACCCGCGGCGATGCTGGACACGTGGGTACCGTGACCGCCGAGAGAAAGGGTGTCAGTGTCGACCCCGGTAGGCACGTCCTTGATGCAGCTGGTGTCGGTGTTGGAATCGTCCAGGCAGGTGCTCTTCAACGCGCGCACGACCTTGCCACCGGCGAACGCGGGATGCGTGGGGTCGATGCCGGAATCAATCACCGCGATGCTGATGCCACTACCGTCCAACGCTGCGCCGTTCGCCCCGAACAGGGTCTGCCGGGCCTCCAGACCACGGGTCGCCAGCAACGAGGTAGAGCGCGTGGTGACCTGCGGTGGAGCTGAGGGTGCCGCGTGCACCGCGATGGGCTGGTCACCTTCGAGGTAAGTCACGCCGGGCTGAGTGCGAGCCGCGTCGACCTGTTGCTTGGTCGCCTGCGCGACCACCACCCCGATTTTGCGGAATGTGGTGACCCGCTGCATCCCGGTGGCGGAGACTGCCCGTTCGGCATCCGCGAGCGTCGCGCCATGCACCATCACCGGCATTTCGCCGGAGGAAGCCGAGAGCAGCTGCCCGACCAGCGACGGCGACAGCGGGACAAGCGCCGGTTCCGCACTCGCCGGCATGGCAGCCAGCGTGCCTCCCCCGATCAGCCCGCTGACCAGCAGACCGGTCAGCAAACCCCGTCGACTCATGAATCCTCCCCTTGTCTGGCGCGTCAGCACGCACAGTGTGAGTGAACACGTAGCGCGAGCAACCGTCAACGCTATGCAACCAAATGCCGCGCGCCTGATCGGCCTGCTATGAACCAGACGCCTGTGCGAGGGTTCGGTTGCGCCCAGCCGAGGTCGCGCCCATCACGTGCGTCGGGTAGGCGGATTAGTCAGTCGCGCGGTGAGCGAACAGCGCCACAGTCACAGGGCTTCGCGATTGCACAGCTGGTCCGCGGCCCGAAGTTCCGCGTCCCGAAGTTCGGCCGCCCGGAGTAAGGCGTCAATTTGCTCAGCAGCGCCCGGTAGGCCGAACCATGCCCCCTGACCCGTGTCGCACCCCGCCGCCTGGAAACGCTCACACTGTGCGAGGGTCTCAACACCCTCTGCGGTGACGGTCAGGTCCAGTGCGTGGGCCAGATCGACCAGCGCCCGCACGATCCGCTGGTCCACCCTATTGCAGGGAGATTGCAGCCCCGCGGCGAATGAGCCGGCCAGCTTGAGCTCACGCAGTGGTAGCCGGCGCAGATCCGGAAGGTTCCAATAACCGTCGCCGAAGTCATCAAGGGCGATACGTACTCCCATGCCGTGCAGCTTGGTCAGCATCGTGAGCGGACCCGCGTCGTCACCCAGCAGTGACTGCTCGGTGAGCTCTAGCTGAAGGCTGGATGGGTCGAGCTCATTGTCGGCGAGAACCTGTATGACGTCGGCCACCAGGCTCGGCTCGTGCAGCTGCCGGGGCGCGAGGTTGACGCTGACCAACGGCGCCGCATCACCGAACGCGTCACGCCAGGCTTTGGCCTGCTCACACGCCCGGGCCAGCACCCAATGCCCGAGCTGCACGATCGATCCGGACTCCTCGGCGAGGCGAATGAAACGTTCGGGCCCGAGCACGCCGAGAGTGGGGTGTCGCCAGCGCACCAGCGCTTCGACCGCTCGTAGCGTGCCTTGTCCCAGATCGACCAGTGGCTGGTACACAACGTAGAACTCGCCGCGCGCCACCGCGGCAACCATCGTCGCGGACAGCGTGAAATCGGCGACCTCGCTATCGTTGCGATGCTGGTCGAACATCGCGTAGCGACCTTTTCCACCAGCTTTCGCCTGGTACATGGTGATGTCAGCGGCTTGAATGAGGTCGGCGGGGTTAGTGTCGGCCACCGGCCGCTCGACGAGGCCGATGCTCGTGCGCACGGTCAACGCGTGACCGCCGACTCGGACTGGCGCAGCCAGAGCGGACAGGATCTTATCGGCGAGTACGGCCATGTCCGCTTCGCCGCCGGTATCCTCGACGATGATCAGGAATTCGTCCCCGCCCATCCGGGCTACCAGCTGCCCGGGGCCGCAGCAACGGGTCAGCCGGGACGCGACAGTTTTCAGCAACTGATCGCCGACGTCATGGCCGAGGCTGTCGTTGACCACCTTGAACCCATCAAGATCCAGGAAGCACAGCCCAACCCGGCGCTGGCTCGCCGGCCCGGCGAATACCTGATCCAGCCGTTCGGTGACCATTTGCCGGTTGGCCAGCGCTGTCAGGGGGTCGTGGTAAGCCTGGTGGTGCAATTTCGCCTGCAGGCGGCGCCGTTCGGACACGTCCTCCAGCAGCGCCACCTGGTAAGCGGGTGCGCCGCCCTCATCGCGGACCAGTGACACCGTGAGGTCAGTCCAGATCTCACCGCCATCGCGACGGTTGAAGCGCTTCTCCATGCGGAAGTGGTCGCGTTCACCACGAACCAGCTCCCCGTACACTTCCCACACGCTGGCTGCGTCGTCTGGGTGGACCATCGAGCTGACGTTGAGCCGCGTGAACTCCTCCCGGGTGTAGCCGAACATCTCCTGTAGTGCAGGATTGGCGTCGGTGATATTGCCCTCCAGGTCACCGATCCCAATGCCCATCTTCGCCTCGGTGAACATCGCCCGGAACTTCGCCTCGCTGGCCGCCAGCGCTTGTTCAGCCTGCCGGCGCGCGCGCAACCCTGCACGATAGATTGCGTCCTGCTCGTCGAGGCTGCGCTCACGCAACGCGCTGGCGTACCCAGCAGCCAGACTGCCCACAAGCTGGGCAACCCGGCTCGCCACATCGCCTCGTGGCGGAGCGGGAGTCGGCAGACCGGGCAACCATTCGGCGATCAGCGCAAGAGTCTCTTTGAGGGTGTCAGTGCCGGTGAAATGCTTTTCCACCATGGCGACGCCGACGTCGCGCCCCACCGACGGGTCGAACTCGGCAGCCATGAAGCCCTCGACCAACTGCTGAGTGAGCTCAAGCAGGTGCCTTGCCAACATACGGCGGCCCATCGCCACGTAGCTCGTGCCGACGATCGCCTCGGTCCAACGCTGGGCGAAAACCTCGCAATCCGCGTGATTCATCCGCATCGGCCTACCGCGGCGAAGCCGGTGAACCGCTCGGGATGGTCATCGACGTCAGCCGGCGAGTCCGGCCGCCACAGCGGCAGGAACACCACTCCCGGGTCCACCAGGTCGAACCCGTCAAGCAACGCTTCGACCTCGAGCCGCGAGCGCATCGTTAACGGTGCACCAGCGCGCCGGTAGAGGTCAGTGTGCGAGCCGGCCTGATCGGGGCGGCCCTCATGAGTGGCGTGCGAGACAGCGAGATAGCTTCCGGGCGGCATCATCTTGCGGTACTGCCCAACGATGTTCGCCGGATCAGCCTCATCCGGTACGAAATGCAGCATCGCCACCATGAGCACGCCGATCGGCTGGGTCGGATCGAGCAGCCGCCGGGCCTGAGGGTGATCGAAGATCGCCGTTACATCCCGCAGGTCGGCCTGGACGACGTCCGCGTGCTGATTCGCGGCCAGGATGGTTCGGCTGTGCGCGGCGGCCACCGGATCGACGTCGACGTAGACCACTCGAGCTTCGGGTGCGACAGCCTGGGCGACCTCATGCACATTGCCCTCGGTGGGGATTCCCGATCCGATGTCCAGAAATTGGGCAATGCCCTGGCTGACAAGGTAGCGCACGGAGCGGCGCAGGAACGCCCGGTTGGCCTGCATGATCAAGGGCAGCTCCGGCCACAGCTCCATGGCCTGACGCGCCATCTGCCGGTCCACGGCGAAATTGTGTGAGCCGCCGAGGTAATAGTCGTAGACTCGGGCCGGACTGGCATGCTCGATGTCCACGTCGTCCGACGCCCAGCTCGAACGTTCCATCCGGAACCCTCCTACGGGTGTCACACAACCATGCAGCCGTACAGCTACCGACCGCAGATCCGGACTTACCCTCCGAGATCTCAATAACAGAGTGGAAACGCCTAGTGCAAGGCCGCGGACGAAGGCCTTTGGCACTTTCCTTGATACTGGTTCGGTGGTGAACAGCAGATGTACAGCGAAGGAAGATCGAGTTGTGGTAGCTGACGAGCGATGAACGAGTCGGCTAAGCGGCGAGCGGCGGTGCTGGGCTCACCCATTAGGCATTCGCTGTCGCCGACGCTGCACCGTGCTGCCTACACCGCCCTGGGCCTGACCGGGTGGTGCTACGACGCGCTGGAATGCCACGAGGCGGCGCTGCCCGGCTTCGTTGAACGGCTCGGTTCGGAGTGGGCCGGGTTGTCTCTGACGATGCCACTGAAACGGGTGGCATTGACCGTGGCCGATGAGGTGTCCGCACTGGCCAACGCGGTCGGCGCGGCGAACACACTGATATTGGGGCAGCGCGGTGCGCCGCGTCGGGCTGAGAACACCGATGTAGCGGGCATTCTCGCCGCGCTGCGCGAAGCGGGAGTCGACCAGGTCAGCGCCGCGGTGGTCCTGGGAGCCGGCGGCACCGCCCAAGCGGCGCTTGCCGCGCTGCGTGAGCTGGGGGAGACCGCGCCGACCGTGCTGGTGCGGAACTCGCGCGCAACGACGGATCTCCGCGCGGCGGCCGATCGGCTCGGTGTCACGCCGGTCATCTCCGGCAACCTGCTCGACGGCGCCATCCCCGAGGCTGACGTCGTCATCTCGACCCTGCCGCCGGGCGCTGCCGACGCGCTGGCCCGTCAGCCGTGGGTGAGCAGGCCGGTGGTGCTCGACGTCGTCTATACGCCGTGGCCCACCCCGCTGGCCGCGTCGGCGATCACCGCGGGCTGCTCGACCGTCAGCGGTCTCGCGGTGCTGCTGCACCAAGCCGTTGCCCAGTGCGAGCTGATGACGGGTCGCCCCGCGCCGACCGCCGAGATGCGGGCAGCTCTGGAGGCCGCAGTCGCCCGGTAAGAGGCGTATGCGCGCTTATCAGCCGGCCACCACCCGGTCGACCAGGCTTGATCAACTAGTGCATGCCGCATGACGCCACCACACTCAACCTCATGGTGACTCCAGTCTCGACGTACCGGTTGCAGCTCAACGCTGGCCTGACCTTCGTCGACGCCGCCGCCCTGGTGCCCTACCTCGCGTCGCTAGGTGTCGGCGCGGTGTACACCTCTCCGCTGCTGGCGGCGATGCCCGGATCGGACCACGGGTACGACGTGGCGGATCCCACCCGAGTATCTGAGGTGCTCGGCGGGGAGTCCGGCCGGCGCGGACTGGTCGCCGCCGTTCGCAAGCATGGGTTGGCGCTGGTGGTCGATATCGTGCCCAACCACCTTGGGGTGGCTGACCCGCGGGCCAATCCTGCCTGGTGGGATGTGCTGCGGCATGGGCCGTCGTCGCTCTTCGCTCGGTGGTTCGACATCGTTGGCTGGCCACTGCGTCTACCTGTCCTGGCTGACTCCCCTGACGCGCTCGCCGACTTGCGGCTAGATGGTGACACGCTGCGCTACTACGAGCACGCCTTCCCGCTGGCGCCGAGAACGGCTGGCGGCACCCCTGAGCAAGTGCACGCAGCTCAGCACTACCGGCTTGTCTCCTGGCGCGCGGATGTGGGTTACCGGCGGTTCTTTGCGGTCAGCGACCTTGCCGCGGTGCGCGTGGAGGACCCCGAGGTGTTCGCTGCAACCCACCGCGAGGTTCTGCGCTGGGTTGCCGAGGGCGACGTCGACGGCCTGCGGGTGGACCATCCGGATGGCCTCACCGACCCCACTGGCTACTTACACCGGCTACGTGAGCACGCCGCCGACACGTGGATCCTGGTGGAGGACATCCTGGAACCGGGTGAGGAGCTACCCGCGTCGTGGCCGGTGGCCGGCACCACCGGTTACGACGCGCTGGCCGAGGTCGACGGGGTACTGGTCGACTCCGCCGGTGAAGCGGCGTTCACCGCCCTGGACACCGAGCTGACCGGTGTGCACACCGACTGGGCCCAGCTAGTACACGACTGCAAACGTGACGTTGCTACCGGCATGCTCGCCTCAGAACTACGTCGCCTGGCCGCGCTGGCGCCCACCCTTACCGAGGCGTGGGATGCGC
Source organism: Pseudonocardiaceae bacterium (assembly GCA_025924655.1). Taxonomy (GTDB): domain Bacteria; phylum Actinomycetota; class Actinomycetes; order Mycobacteriales; family Pseudonocardiaceae. The sequence continues at coordinate 11,196 of JAICHZ010000009.1, forward strand.
TGGCCGAGGTACTGGCGTGTTTTCCGGTCTACCGCTCATACCTGCCCGACCATGGGGTCGAGTATCTGGATCAGGCGCTGGCAGCTGCCCAGCGGCAACGTCCCGATCTGGCACCGACGCTGGCGGCGCTGTCGCCGCGGCTGCGGGACCCGACCGACGAGCTCGCTGTCCGGTTCCAGCAAACCTCCAGCGCGGTAATGGCCAAAGGAGTTGAGGACACCGCCTACTACCGCTGGACCCGATTCATCGCGCTCAATGAGGTAGGCGGGGATCCCCACCGCTTCGGGCTCGACCTCGAGGGCTTCCACGCCGCTTTGGCGCATCGGGAGCGGCTCGCGCCACAGGGCATGACCACCCTGTCCACCCACGACACCAAGCGTTCCGCCGATGTACGAGCCCGGCTCGCGGTGCTCGCCGAGCTGCCGGAATGGTGGGCTGGCGCGGTCCGGGAATTCACGAAGCTGGCGCAGGCGGCCGGCGCAGGCGTGCCTGACCCGGCGTTGGGACACCTGCTCTGGCAGACCCTGGTCGGTGCGTGGCCGCTGCCGCCTGACCGGCTGCACGCCTACCTGAAAAAAGCAATTCGCGAGGCGCGGACGCATACCAGCTGGACCAACCCGGACGAACGGTTCGAGTCCGCGATGCATGCCGTCGCCGACGCCGCGCTGACCGACCCTGTGCTACACAGCGCGGTGGCCAGGGCAGCGGCCCGGATCATCCCGCCCGGTCGGACGAACTCGCTGGCCGCGGTGGTGCTGCAGCTGGCGATGCCTGGTGTGCCGGACACCTACCAGGGCGGCGAGCTGTGGGATCTGTCCCTGGTGGATCCGGACAACCGTCGACCGGTGGACTTCAGCGTCCGCGCCGACCTGCTGGCGCGGATCGACCACGGCTGGCTGCCCGAGGTGGACGACTCGGGCGCCGCCAAGCTACTCGTAGTGTCCCGGGTTCTGCGCGCGCGCCGTGACCATCCCGAACGATTCACCGGCTACACCCCACTGCGCGCCACCGGTCCTGCCGCAGCGCACGCCGTCGCGTTCGTTCGCAACGGGGTTGTCGCGGTCGGCACCCGGCTGCCCGTCGGATTGACCGACCGCGGCGGCTGGGGTCAGACCGCGCTGCCCTTACCCGGGGGCACCTGGACGGACGCGTTCACCGGCTTCTCGGCGTCCGGCGAGGTTGCGCTGGGGGACCTGCTCGCCCGGTATCCCGTCGCCTTGCTGTTGGTGGACTAGCTCCGGCATGTTGATCTGTGAGTGTCGCTCGACTAGCAAGGCCGGCCGCTGTGGTCATGGCCAGACAATGCCGCACAACCCTGACAAGATCGGTTCTCATGGATTTCACAGTGTGGGCCCCCCAGCGGCAACAGGTGCGGGTCGTGGTGAACGGCGCCGAGCATGAGATGGCCCGGACGGCCGGTGGCTGGTGGTGCGGACAGGTCGATGACGCGGGATCAGGCAGCGACTACGCGTTCCGGCTCGATGAGGAGGACACGCCGCTACCCGACCCTCGATCCCGCTGGCAGCCCAACGGCGTCCACGCGCCGTCGCGGATCTATGACCACACCGCCTTCGAATGGACCGATCAGCGCTGGACCGGCCGGGCGCTGGCGGGCAGCGTGCTCTACGAGCTGCACATCGGGACGCTCACTCCTGACGGGACGTTCGACTCCGCGATCGAGCGTCTGGACTACCTGGCCGGGCTGGGCGTCGACCTGGTGGAGGTGATGCCGGTCAACGCCGTCGACGGATCCTGGAACTGGGGCTATGACGGCGTCGGCTGGTACGCCGTTACCGAGAACTACGGCGGCCCCGACGCGTTCAAGCGGTTCGTCGACGCGTGTCACGGTCGCGGGCTGGGCGTGCTGCTCGACGTAGTACACAACCACCTCGGCCCATCCGGCGCATACCTGGACCGTTTCGGCCCGTACTTCGCCGGCAGCAACGTCTGGGGCCCCACGCTCAATCTCGACGGCCCACACTCCGATGAGGTGCGCCGCTACGTCATTGACAACGCGCTGGAGTGGTTGGCCGACTACCACCTCGACGGGCTGCGACTCGACGCCGTGCATGCGCTGCGCGACACCCGGGCCACCCACCTGCTCGAGGAGCTGACCACCGAGGTGGACACCCTGGCCACGCATCTGCGACGGCCGCTGTCACTGATCGCGGAATCCGATCTCAACGACCCGCGGCTGGTCACGCAACGGGTCGCGGGGGGATACGGATTGACCGCACAGTGGGACGACGACATCCACCACTGCCTGCATGCCACCCTGACCGGTGAACGGCAGGGCTACTACGCCGACTTCGGCGCGCTGCCAGACCTGGCCCGCACCCTTCGCGGGGTGTTCTTCCACGATGGACGTTGGTCGAGTTTCCGGCAACGCACCCACGGCCGCCCGGTGGACACCGCGCACCTGCCCGGCTGGAAGTTCGTCACCTACCTGCAGAACCACGACCAGGTGGGAAACCGCGCCACCGGCGACCGGATCTCGACCACCCTGACCCCCGGGCTGCTGGCCTGCGGGGCGGCGCTGGTGCTGTGCTCCCCGTACACGCCGATGATTTTCATGGGCGAAGAGTGGGGCGCGGCCACCCCGTTCCAGTTCTTCTCATCCATGCCCGACCCGGAGCTGCGCGAGGCCATCCGCCGCGGCCGCTATGCGGAGTTCGCCGAGCACGGCTGGGATGAGACGGATGTTCCCGACCCGAACGACGAGCAGACTTTCCGACGGTCCCAGCTGGACTGGTCCGAGCCTGGCTCCGAGCCACACGCCACTGTGCTACACGTCTACCGGGAATTGATCGCGCTCCGGAAGTGCCGTCCCGAGCTGTCGGATCCCCGGCTGGACGCCCTGGCCGTCGACGTGGACTCCGACGCCCGCACGCTGGTGCTGCACCGCGGTGCACTGCGGGTGGTGGTCAATTTGGACGCGCAGCCCGCCACTGTTGCACTGGACGGGCCGCCCACGGAGATTCTGCTCGCGTCCGGAGATGCCACCACAACGCGCGACACCGTGCAGCTGGACGGTGAGTCCTTCGCTGTCGTGGCCCTTGGGCTCAGCGGAAGAGTTTGCGCAGCACCGCCAGCACGATGAGCGCAGCGAGACCCATCAGCGAGTAGCGCACCGTCGGGTTGCCCAGGGTGGCTTCCACCTGCTCCTTGCCGGCTTCGATCAGGCGGGTGGGATCAGCCCTGGTACCGATCTCCTGCAGCGTTGCGGCCAGCGCATCGCGGGCCTTCTCGATTTCGCGTTCGATGGTGTCGGCGTCGCGGGCCATAGGGTCCTCCTCGCGGGGTGAGCGTCGGGCACACCGTAGCCACCGGTGTGCCCACGTGGCCACGCCACCCCATCTGCTGGGCGGTACCGTCCGACCTGTGACCGACAACCTCCGGCTATCCCCGGGCGACGCCGCGCCTGAGTTCACCCTGCCCGACGCCGACGGCAAGCCCGTCTCCCTGTCGGACTACCGCGGCCGATCCGTGCTGGTCTACTTCTATCCGGCAGCCAGTACCCCCGGCTGCACCAAGCAGGCCGGTGACTTCCGTGACAACCTCACCGAGCTGGACACCGCCGGGTTCGCGGTGCTCGGCGTCTCGCCGGATCCGCCGGCGAAGCTGGCGAAGTTCCGCGACGCGCAAGGTCTCACCTTCCCGCTGCTGTCCGACGTGGACCGTGCAGTGCTCACCGCCTACGGCGCCTACGGCGAGAAGCAGCTGTACGGCAAGACGGTCACCGGCGTCATCCGATCCACCTTCGTGATCGACCCGCAGGGCCGCATCGACAAGGCGCTGTACAACGTCCGCGCCACCGGCCACGTCGCCAAGCTGCGCAAAGACCTCGGCGTCTGACGCCGTATCCTGTCCCCTCGTCAGCACAAGCCGGCGTAGCCCAACGGCAGAGGCACGGGTCCTAGGAACCCGCCAGTGTGGGTTCGAATCCCACCGCCGGCACGGGAGGCATGATCACGCGACGATCAGTCCGCAGGTGACGACCGGATCGTGGATTACGGGCCCTGGCTTGGGGTGTCTCGTTGCGCGGTGTGCTGGGCGTGCACCTTGCGCAGAGCGCGGATGTCCTGTACTGCCTTTCGGCCATCAGCGGACTGGATCGCCATCACGGCGATGTACTCGTCATCAGGAAGCTCGATGCGGGCCCAGGGTGCGCCGTCGGGGAAGGAGACCTGGAGCACCAGCTCCCACGGCACCATGCGGGTTGCGATCAGGTTGCGCACCTCCACGCCGTCGGCACCGGCGCGCACCCGGGGCCGCGCGAACAGCAACGCCGCTCCGGCGAGAAACAATCCCAGCACCACCATGGCCACCTGGTCGGAGAGCCGGAAATAGACGCCGGTAGATGTCCGCCGTAGCAGCGCTCCAACGACGGTAAAAACCGCGGCCAACAGCATCGCCGCGGCCACCGCGACACGGCGGGCCTTGCGGGGCCGGGCCTCGAACACTGTGGTGGTCATGGCGCATCTCGTCGAGTCCGACGCAGTTCGCGCAGCACCAGGGCTGTCTGCAGCGCGGCAACGCAGGCTTGGAACCCCTTGTCCTCCGCGGAGGAGGGCAGCCCGCAGCGGTCCAGGGCCTGTTCCTCGGTATCGCAGGTAAGTACGCCGTTGCCGATCGCGGTCCTCTCGTCCAACGCCACTCTGGTGAGTCCCACGGTGACCGCGTCGCAGACGTACTCGAAATGCGGGGTGCCGCCGCGGATAACCACGCCGAGCGCGACGACGGCGTCGTGCTGGCGGGCCAGCGCCTGGCACACCACGGGAAGCTCGACCGCACCCGGCACCCGTACCACCGTCGGGCCCACGATCCCTGCCTCGGCAGCGGCTGCGCTGGCCCGGTCCAGCAACGCGGTGGTGATGCGTTCATGCCAGCGAGTGGCGGCGATGCCCAACCGCAAATTCTCGCAGCGCGGTACTGCCAGCGCGGGCTGTCCGGTGCCGCTCATGGAAGCAACGCTCCGGTGGGGTCCAGGCCGTCGAGGTCGTGGCCCATCCGATCACGTTTGGTGCGCAGGTAACGCAGATTTTCCGGGTTGGGCCGGATGGGCAGCGGGACCCTCCCGGTGATGGTCAGGCCGTAGCCCTCCAGGCCGGCCCGCTTGGCCGGGTTGTTGGTGAGCAACCGCATCGAGCGCACTCCCAGGTCCACCAGGATCTGCGCCCCGGTGCCGTAATCGCGGGAGTCGGCCGGCATGCCCAGGGCAAGGTTCGCGTCGACGGTGTCAGCGCCGGCGTCCTGTAGCTGGTAGGCCTGCAGCTTGTGCATCAGCCCAATACCGCGCCCCTCGTGACCCCGCACGTAGAGCACCACCCCGCGGCCTTCGGCGGCGACCGCAGCCAGGGCGGCGTCCAACTGCGGGCCACAGTCGCAGCGCAATGAGCCCAGCACGTCGCCGGTGAGGCATTCTGAGTGCACCCGGACCAGGACGTCGGCCCCGTCCCCGATCTCCCCGGCGACCAGCGCGATGTGCTCCACACCGTCGAGCAGGGAGTCGAAGCCGATCGCCCTGAACTCCCCGTGAAGGGTGGGGATCCGGGCCTCCGCGACCCGCTCCACCTGCTTTTCGAACCGTCGCCGGTAGGCAATCAGGTCCGCGATGGTGATCAGCGCCAGGTCGTGCTCGGCGGCGAAGACCTCCAGCTCATCGCGACGGGCCATCTCGCCGTCGTCCTTGGCCGAGACGATCTCGCAGAGCACGCCGGCCGGCGGCAGCCCGGCCAGCCGGGCCAGATCCACCGAGGCCTCGGTGTGCCCAGGGCGACGCAGGACTCCGCCCTCCTTGGCCCGCAGCGGTACGACGTGACCCGGTCGGGCGAAGTCGACCGACTTGGCATCCGGGTCAGCCAGCAGCCGGATGGTGTGCGCCCGGTCCGCCGCTGAGATCCCGGTCGTCACGCCCTCGCGGGCGTCCACTGTCACGGTGTACGCGGTGCCGCGCTTGTCCTGGTTGGTATGGAACATCGGCGGCAGATCCAACCGGTCGCAATCGTCCCCGGTCAGCGCCACACAGACGTAGCCCGAGGTGTACCGGACCGTGAACGCCAGTAGCTCGGGAGTGGCCCGGGCCGCGGCGAATATCAGGTCGCCTTCGTTTTCGCGTTCCTCGTCATCGACCACGATCACGGGGCGCCCGGACGCCACGTCCGCGATCGCCCGATCGATGTCGGCAAAGGCGCTGTGCGTCATCGCGTCCTCCTCCCCCGCATCATCCCCCAGCACCATCGCTACGAGGCACTAGATGTGGGCGAGCCAACCGCTCGACATACTTTGCGATCACGTCGACCTCGAGGTTTACCAGCTCACCAGGGCGTCGCAGGCCTAGGGTGGTCAGCTGCTGAGTGGTCGGGATCAGGCCTGCCGAGAAGCCGTCAGCGCCGACGTCGATCACGGTGAGAGATACCCCGTCGACGGTAATGGACCCCTTCTCTACCAGGTACCGAGCCAAACCGGCGGGCATCCCAATCCGAATGAGCTCCCACGGGGCTTCGTCCACGGGCGCGGCACGGGACAGCAGAGTTCCGATGCCATCGACGTGCCCCTGCACCAGATGCCCGCCGAGCCGGGCACCCAGCTTCGCCGCCCGCTCCAGGTTCAGCCGGTCTCCGATCCGGGCCGAACCCAGGCTGGAGCGGCGCAGCGTCTCACCGATCACATCGGCGGTGAACACTTCGCCATCGACGTCTACGACGGTCAGGCAGACGCCGTTGACCGCGATCGAGTCACCGGGTCGAGCATCTGAACTGGTCAACGGGCCGCGCACGGAAAATTGCGCCGTGTCGGGCCGTTGCTCCCGGCTGACGAGCTCCCCGAGTTCCTCGACGATGCCGGTGAACACGGCTCATCCCTCCCGGCCGGTATGCCTCACCGGCCGCCGCATGCCCGGGCCTGGGCCCGCAGCGACTCGACTGCCTGCGCCGGGTCGCCAGCCCCGTACACCGCCGAGCCGGCGACGAAACAGTCCACTCCGGCCTCGGCTGCGGCCTCGATGGTGTCGGCGTTGATGCCACCGTCGATCTCTATCAGCACGGTGAGGTGCCCGGTGTCGACCAACCGGCGGGCGGTCCGCACCTTGTCCAGCACCTCATAGATGAACGACTGCCCACCGAAGCCGGGCTCCACGCTCATCACCAGCAGGGTGTCGTAGTGCCGCAGCACCTCCACCCACGGCTCTAGCGGGGTCTTGGGTTTGACTGACAGGCCGGCCTTGGCCCCGGCCGCGCGGAGGTCCTTCGCCAGCTTGATGGGATCCTGGGCGGCCTCGGCGTGCACGGTGACGTTGTGACAACCCGCTTCGGCGTAGCCGATAGCCCACCGATCCGGGTTCTCGATCATGAGGTGGCAGTCCATCGGAATGTCGGTGTACTTCATCAGGCTTTGCACGATGGGGAGACCCAGGGTGAGGTTGGGCACGAAGTGCCCGTCCATCACGTCGACGTGCAGCCAGTCGGCGCCCGTTACTGCGTTGGCCTCTTCGGCCAGCCGGGCGAAATCGGCGGACAATATTGACGGCGCGATCATCGGCTGAGGTGGCACAAGGTGCACGGTATCGCGCAGTCAGCTCAACGGCGGTTGCGGCTGGGCAACGGTGAGTTCCAGCCGGTCCGCGACGACGGTGCCATGGACTTCCTGGCCTGGTTTGAGGTCCTCGGTGAGCAGCATGCGGGACAGTTTCTTGTCAAGCTCACGCCCGATAGCTCGGCGCAGCGGTCTGGCCCCGTACTCCGGCTGGTAGCCACGATCGACTATCCAGTCGATGGCGTGGTCGTCGAGGCGCAGGGTGATGTTCTGGGCTCGCAGCCGCTGCCGGGTCTGCTCCAGGAGCAGTTTGGTGATCGTGCGAAGCCGCACCCGATCGAGGCCGCTGAACAAAACGATCTCGTCGATCCGGTTGAGGAACTCCGGGCGGAAATGGCGTCGCACGGTGACCATCAGCGGTTCCCGCACCTCCTCGACTGATCGCCCGGTACTGGTTGCGGCCAGCAGCTGATCCGCGCCGAGGTTGCTGGTCATGATGATCACGGTGTTGGCGAAGTTCGCGGTCCGGCCCCGGGAGTCGGTGAGCCGGCCGGCGTCGAAGACTTGCAGCAGGATGTTCGAGACGTCGGCGTGCGCCTTCTCGATCTCATCTAGCAGCACCACGGTGTACGGGGTGCGGCGGACGGCGTCGGTGAGCTGGCCGGCCTCCTCGTGGCCGACATAGCCGGGAGGAGCGCCGATGAGTCGCGACACCGTGTGCTGGTCCTGGAATTCGCTCATGTCGAGGCGGATCAGCCGCTCCTGCGACCCGAACAGTGTCTGCGCCAGAGCCCGGGCCAGCTCCGTCTTGCCTACGCCGGTAGGACCGAGGAACAGGAATGAGCCGACCGGCCGGTCCGGGTGAGTGAGACCCGCGCGGCTGGCGCGCACCGCGTCCGCGACCGCCTCGATCGCCTCGTCCTGCCCGACGACCCGCTGCCGCAACTGCTCCTCGAGATGCAACAGCCGGTGTCGCTCCACCTCGGTGAGCTGGGCGACCGGGATGCCAGTACTGCGTGCGATGATCTCCGCAACGTCGTTGGCGCCGACGCGCGGCTCACGAGTCGGCTTAGCGTGAGCGGTCTCCAGCTCGACGATAGCCAGGTCGAGTTCCCGCGTCAGCGCCTCGGCCCGCTCGTAATTTTCGGCGTCAATCGCGATGTCCTTGGCCCGGCTGAGCTGCTCGACACGCTGCTCGAGCGCCCAGGTGTCCTCGCGCGGGCTGTCCACCCGCGCCCGGACCCGAGCGCTGGCCCGGTCGATGAGGTCGATCGCCTTGTCGGGGAGAAACCGGTCGGTGAGATACCGGTGAGATAGCCGTGCAGCCGCCTCAGTGGCCTCATCGGTGATGCGGACACGGTGGTGTGACTCGTAGCGTTTGCGCACGCCACGCAAGATCGCGACGGTGTCCTCGACGCTCGGTTCAGCGATCAGAATGGGCTGGAACCGTCGTTCCAGCGCCGGGTCGCGCTCGATGTGGCGGCGGTACTCGTCGACTGTGGTGGCTCCGATCAGCTGCAGATCGCCGCGGGCCAGCGCGGGCTTGAGCATGCTGCTGGCGTCCATCGCACCGCCCTCGGCCCCCGCGCCGGCGCCGATCACGGTGTGCAGCTCGTCGAGAAACAGCACCACTGTCCGCGCAGCGGCCGTCACCTCGTCGATTACCGCGGTGAGCCGTTCTTCGAACTCACCCCGGTACTTGGTGCCGGCCAACATCGCTGGCAAATCCAGCACGAGCAGGCGCCGGTTGCGCAGCGGCTCCGGGACTGCGCCGTCGGCTATCCGTTGGGCGATGCCGTCGACGATCGCTGTCTTGCCGACGCCGGGGTCTCCGATCAGCACCGGGTTGTTCTTGGTCCGCCGCGACAGCACCTCTAGGATCTGCGCGATGTCATCGTCGCGGCCGATGACCGGATCGAGACGTCCGGCTCGGGCAGCGGCTGTGAGGTCGCGGCCGTAACGGTCCAGCCGCTGCGTCGACGTGCCCGGTCTGGTTATCCCGCTTATCCCGCCGAAGGACTGCTCGAGGCCACCGACCAGCCGGCTCACGAGGTCCTCAAAGGGGTTAGAGCCAGCACCGAACGGCCCATCAGGCATACCGAGCCTCCTCGTCCGCCGCACCGGCGGCCGCTGTCGCACTACCACCCTTGATAATGCCCCCGACAGGTCTTCCGCGCCGCGCCGACGGAGTGGCAATGCCGCACTCCGGTGTCGGCTCCGGCGAAACTACCGCGATGACCGACCGGTCGGTCATGGTTAGTGTCGTGACACGGTTTCGGCAAGTGAGGCCGCAGCGGTTGGGGGCACTCGAGGGCCGCCCAGCCGAGCAGCTCGACGGGGACGAGCTCAGCGCAGCTGTCCAACTCGAGGCGGCCTACCTCGGTACCGGGCTGAGCAACATCATTTTCCCGATCGCATCGCAACGGATCGTGATCGGCAACGGTGTGGCTGAACTGCCCTCGTCCTTGCCGACCGTGCCAGCCAACCAGTTCCTTTTCTGTCGTGAACTCGACGAGACCGACTTTTCCGTACGGCAGAAACGTCCGTCGTGTCGAGTTCACGACGACAGGACCGACACACTGGAGGAGAAGCATGCCGGGTGATAGTGGTGCTTCGCGGCGAGCTGCGATGTACGGTGCGGACGATCTCAGCTCGATGGCAATCTTCTCAGGCAACTACATCAACTTCGGGTATTGGCAGGACTTCACCCCTGGGCTCATCAGTGTCGACGAGCGCACTGAGAGCCAAGCCAACCTCTACCGCACCGTGCTTCGCCGCTTGGAGATCGCTCCGACCGACGTTGCACTGGAAGTGGGATGCGGCATAGCAGTAGGGACGGTACTCGTGCTTCAAGAATTCAATCCAAGTACAATTTACGGGCTCGATCTCTCCCAAGATCAGCTTGACCGAGCTGCCAGGGCTAACTTCGAGTTGATCGCACGCCAGCCTGACCGCTTGGTACTCCAGCGAGGCTCCGCGTTGAAGCTTCCTTACGCAGGTGAGACATTCGACATATGTTACTCGGTGGAAGCCGCTCAGCACTTTGAAGAACTGGCCATTTTCGCCTCCGAGACCCATCGAGTACTGAAACCTGGAGGAAGGCTTGCGGTCGCGACATTCTTTATGACTCATCCAACCGCCACCACCGAGCTGCGCGAGTTGATCGAGACTATCCATAGCGGAATCGACGTCGTCGCGGCGATCGGCTCCTTCCGGGATGGCCTTCTCGCTGCAGGCTTTGTCGACGTACACGTAGAAAGTATCGGTGCGCATGTCTGGCACGGCTTTGACGCCTGGATAGCGCAGACCGAGTTCAAAGACAGCTGGGGCCGCAACTGGCTGAAGGCATACCACCGCGGACTCATCGACTACTACGTTGTGACGGCAGACAAGAACGAGATCTAGCGACGCAGCAGAGCGCAGAACATCGCGTCGGTGCCGTGGCGGTGTGGCCACAGCTGGACGTACGGCCCGTCGTCGAGCCGGGGGACGCCGGGAAACTGCGACCTGGCGTCGAGCTGTGTGGCACCCGTGCGCCGTACCACGTCCGCGACCACGCCCACTGTCTCATCCAGGTGCGGCGAGCAGGTCACATAGGCCACCACGCCCCCTGGACGAACCAGTCGCAACGCCGCGATCAGCAGTTCCCGCTGCAGCCGGACCAGACCGGCGAGGTCGTTGGACTGCCGTCGCCAGCGCGCCTCCGGACGGCGTCGCAACGCCCCCAGGCCCGTACATGGTGCGTCTACCAGCACCCGGTCGTAGGCCCGTTCCGGCAGCCCGCTGTCCCGGCCATCGACGATGTGCACCGTCACCGGCAATCCGGCGCACGACTGACTGACCAACCGGGCCCGGTGCTCGGCCTTTTCCACGGCATCCACGGTTGATCCGCGCGTAGCACTGAGGGAACCCAGCAGGGCTGCCTTGCCTCCCGGCCCGGCGCACAGATCCAGCCAGCGGGTGTCGGTACCGTCTAGGGGCACCGACGCCAACGCAAGAATGACGAGCTGGCTGCCCTCATCCTGAACCTGAGCCAGGTGATCACGTATTGGGATCAGCTCACCCGGGTCACCACCATCGGCCAGATGAACCCCACAAGGTGAGTACGGGGCAACCTGACCGCCGGTCAACTCGGCCAGCTCGGCAGCGCTGATCTGCCCTGGCCGCGCGGTGAGGTGCACCAGTGGACGGGTGTCGTCGGCAGCCAGTGCTTCGGCGAGTTCCTCGAGGTCATCGCCTAGGGCGTCGGCGAAGGCCTGCGCGATCCACCGCGGATGGGAGTGCGCCATCGCGAGGTGGCCCACCGGGTCGTCATCAGCGGCCGGCGCTATCGCCGCCACCCAGCCGTCTTCGTCCTGCTCACCGACCCGGCGCAGCACTGCGTTGACGAAGCCAGCCGCAGCACTGCCACGACCCGCTCTGACCAGGTCCACAGTGGTGGCGACCGCGGCATGTGGCGGCACCCGGGTCCGCAGTAATTGATAGCTGCCCAGCCGCAGGGCGTCCAGCAGCTCGCCGTCGATCTCCGAGAGCGGGCGGTCCGCGCAGGACTGCAGCACCGCGTCCAGCAGACCCTGCGCGCGGCATGTTCCGTAGCACAGCTCGGTGGCCAGCGCGGCGTCGCGGCCGTTGATCCCGCGCTGACGCAACAGGCTAGGCAACACCAGATTGGCGTAGGCGTCACGTTCGCGCACCGCAGCCAGAGCGTCCAACGCCGCCTGCCGAGGCGGATCGTCCACCGGTGGCCGGGACGGCCCGGAGCGCCGCCGAGGGGGCCCGGGGCGGGGCGGTCGAGACGGTTTGCGGGGCACAGTCACAGCATTACCAGGGCGTTGGCCGTCACTCGAACCGCTCCCCAGGTTCCGGTCGGGCACCGCGGGCCCAGTCCGGGGCGGGCATCGCTCGCTTGCCGGGCGCGGTGACGTCACCCAGCCGCACCGCTCCGGTGGCCGTGCCAACGAGCACTTCCCGTTTGGCCACAAGTAGCGCCCCAGGGGCGAGCCCATCAACGTCACGGACATCGGCCACTCGCACTGGACCCAGGCCGATGCGCTGGTTCCTGAATCGGGCCCAGGCTCCCGGGGCTGGCGTGACTGCGCGCACCTGGCGGTGCACAGCGAAAGCCGGGGCGCTGAAAATCACGTGAGCGTCTTGTGCAGTGAGCTTCGGTGCGTATGAGACGCCATCGGCTGGCTGGGGCACCGGACGGATAGTCCCGTCTGCGATCCCATCCAAGGTGGCGACTAGCAGCGCCGCTCCGGAGCCGGCCAGCCGGGACAACAGCTCCCCCGCGGTGTCCTCTGGACGGATCACCTCGGTGACCGTGCCGTACACCGGGCCGGTATCCAGCCCCTCGTCCAACGCGAAGGTCGACGCACCAGTGATCTTGTCCCCGTGCCGGATTGCGGCCTGCACCGGCGCCGCACCTCGCCAGGCAGGCAGCAGCGAGAAGTGCAGGTTCACCCAGCCGTGCTGGGGGATGTCCAGCGCCGCCCGCGGAACCAACGCGCCGTAGCCGACGACCGGGCAGCAGTCCGGAGCCAGCGCTGCCAGCCGGGCCAGGAAATCCGGTTGCGCCGGGCGGCGCGGCGTGAGCACCTCTAGCCCAGTCTCATCGGCCAGTGCACCCACCGGGGAACGGGTCGGTCGCCGCCCGCGTCCGGCTGGCGCGTCCGGCCGGGTCACCACTGCGACGACGTCGTGCCGGTCGCAGTCCAGTAGCGCTTGCAGCGATCGCACCGCCACGTCGGGTGTACCTGCGAAGACGAGCCGCACAACTCAGCGCGCCTTACCGGAGCGCGGGCGCGGACGGGTGGGCTGGACGGGCACCAGCGCATTATGCCCGGCGTGTCCGTCAGCCCAACTGCTGCGGGTCGAGCTGGATCCGCAGCGGGTGCTGCGCTTTACGAGCGCTACGCCCGGCTTGCAGCGCGGCCAACGCGCTGGCCAAGGCGGAGCCATCGGAGCGCGGAACGCGGATCAACAACCGTTCCCGTTCACCCTCGGCTTCCCCCGGAATAGGCACCGGACCGAGCAGCACGGCCTCCGGTAGCAGGCCAAGTGACTCCGCGGCATCCGCCAGCGCGGCCGGCGCACCATCCAACGCGGCCATCCGCGTCGCGGGCGGGAAACCAACCTCCGCGCGCGCTGCCAGCTCGGCTGCGGCGTGTCCGGCCGGATCCCATCGGATAAGGGCCTGCACGGCACCAAGCGACGCTTCCGCGACCACCACCACCCGGCCGCCGTCGGCTGCGGGCCGGACCATCGCCGCGGCGGCCATCCACCTCCGTAATGCCTCCTCTGCTGCCCGAAGATCGGGACGGGCCAGCAGCGCAGCGGCGTCCAGCAGCAGCGCCGCCCCGTATCGGGCCAGTGGCTCCGCCCCAGGAGTCGCGATCACCAGCGACCGTCCCGGCGGGATGCTCGTCGGCACCTCACCCCCGGCAGAGGTATACAGCGGAACCCCGGGAAAGGCGCAGCCGAGTTCTTCGGCGGTGCGGCGGGCCCCGATTACCATCGCCCGGAGCCGGCCGCCACCACAGGTCGGACATCGGTAACCGGCCTCGATCGTGCCGCACCACCGGCAGGTGGCCGGACCCGCCTTGAGCAGCGCCAGCGGGCCCGCGCAGCGCCGGCAGCGGGCCATGGCCCGGCACTGCTGGCAGGCCAGCGCAGGTACATAACCGCGCCGCGGCACCTGCACGAGAACCGGCTGGTCACGGCTCAGTGCCGCGCGAGCCGCTTCAAAGGCCACTGCGGGCAGCCGGGCCGCGCGGGCCGCCGGGTCCCGGGCCAGCTGGGTGTCGTCCTCGCCGATCGCGGTGACCCGTGGCGCGGCGGCCCGCACCACATCGCGGGCGGCGACGATCTCGTGCGCCCATCCGGTCTCGATGGACAGCTGCGTCTCCGCGGTGCGGGCATAGCCGGCCACCAGCAGCGCCCCGCCTTCCAGCACGGCACGCTGACCGAGTACCAGCCGGCTGTGCGGATAGGGCGCCCGCGGTTCGGCGTGCAGGTCGTCGCCGTCGTCCCAGAGCACCATCAGTCCCAGATCCATGACCGGGGCGAAGGCCGCGGCCCGAGTGCCGACCACGATGCGTACCGCGCCCCGACGCACCGCCAGCCACCGGCGGTACCGCTTCGCCGGTCCCGCCTCGGCAGCGAGGGTGACCACCGCGTCAGGCCCGGCCAGCGCCGACACCGCGGCGTGCACCCGCGCGGTGTCCCGGTGATCGGGCAGCACCAGCAATGCACCCCGGCCTGCGGCGGCGGCAGTGACCGCGGCCTCCGCGAGCCGGGCCGCCCAGTCCTCCCCCGGCACCACCTGCCAGCAGGCGTGTGCCGCCCGACCCAGATGCACAGCGTCCAGGAACGCCGGCCCGCGGGGATAGCGTTCCCAGCCGTCGGCCGCGGGCCGCGGTGGCCGCGCCGCGGGAGGCGCGGCTGGCTCCGCCTCGGTGCGGGCATGCCGCGGTGGCACCGCCAACCGCAACACATCACTCATGGGGCCCGCGCACCGGTCGGCCACCGCTCGGGCGAGCGCCGCGATCTGAGGACTTAGCGCTTGCTCGGCGGAGACGACTCTGTCGAGCCAGGCCAGCTCGCCGTTGTGGTCGGATCGCTCGACTCGAGCCAGCAGCCATCCATCCACCAACCGCCCGGCGAAGCGCACCCGGACCCGCACCCCGGGCGCCGCCGTCTCGTCGAGCTCAGCCGGCACCAGATAGTCAAACGGGCGGTCGAGGTGAGCCAGCGGGGTGTCCACGCACACCCGGGCCACGGCTCGTGAGTGGCAAACAGTGTTATGGCACTGTTTGCCACTCACGAGCTCGGCTCCAGCCGGGCAACAACGGCATCCCAGACGTAGGAAGCCAGCAGGCTCTTGGGGCCCTCGGGTAGTTCAGCCTCCACGCCGTCGTCGCTGAGCAGCCAGCCGGTGTTGTGGTCGACCTCGAACGCACCGCCCCGCCCGACAGCGTTGACCACGAGCAGATCGCAGCCCTTACGCGCGAGTTTGGCCCGACCGTGGGTAAGCACATCGCGCTCAGAGTCGCCGGTCTCGGCGGCGAAGCCGACTACCACCTGGCCCGTCGGGCGGCATCGGAGCAGTTCGAGCAGGACGTCTGGGTTGAGAACCAGCGACAGCGGATCTGGATCCGACGGTGATTTCTTGATCTTGTCGGAAGCTGGGTCAGCCGGCCGGAAGTCAGCCACCGCGGCGGCCATCACGACCGCGTCGGCGTGCGGAGCCGCGGTGAGCACCACCTTCCGCATATCCCGTGCGGTAGAAACTCGGATAACCTCCGCCCCGGCCGGGTCGGTCAGATCAGCCGTGTGCGCCGCGACCAAGGTCACCTGGGCGCCACGCTGCGCCGCCACCCGGGCAAGCGCGTACCCCTGCCGGCCGGAGGACCGGTTGCCGAGGTAGCGCACCGGGTCCAGTGGTTCGTGGGTGCCTCCCGCGGAGATCACCACATGCCGACCGGTGAGATCCCGTGGCAGCGCGTCCGCGCGGTGCAACAGCAAAGTGGCCAGCTCGACGATCTCGGCGGGCTCCGGCAGCCTGCCGGCACCCGAGTCAGCACCGGTGAGCCGCCCGGACGCGGGCTGCGCGACGACGGTCCCTCGGCAGCGCAGAACCTCGACGTTATGCACCGTGGCGGGGTGTTCCCACATTTCGGTATGCATCGCGGGAACGAGCAGAACCGGGCAACGGGCGGTGAGCAGGGTGGCGCACAACAAGTCGTCGGCCCGGCCATGAGCGGCACGAGCCAGCAAATCCGCGGTGGTCGGGGCGACCAGGACCAGATCCGCAGTCTGCCCCAGGCGCACGTGGGGTACCTCAGGCACGTCGGCGAACAGCCCGTGATGCACCGGTAGCCCCGACAAGGCTTCCCAAGTAGGAGCGCCGACGAAGCGTAGAGCGGTCTCGGTGGGAACAACCCGGACCTCGTGCCCCGCCTCGGTAAGCCGGCGGAGCACCTCACATACCTTGTAAGCGGCGATGCCGCCCCCGATGCCGAGCACGATCCGCCGGGATGGGTCCGGCCGGACGGGCCCGGCTTGGGTCACTGGCCCTCGGTGTGCTCGAGTAGTCCGGCGTGGATTTCGCGCAGCGCGATCGACAGTGGCTTTTCCCGTGGCCCCGGCTCGACCAGCGGTCCGACGTACTCCAGCAGA
>JAICHZ010000010.1 GCA_025924655.1 Pseudonocardiaceae bacterium
ATCCGCCACGTGACGGAGTTGACCTCGGTGGACAGCTCAGCGGGGAGCCACTCCCCGTGGTCGATGCGTACCTCCACCTTCTCGATGCCTCTGGTCTGCGCCCAGGCCACCCCGGTGATCGGTGTGGTGGGGCTGACGCGTTCGAACGGCCCAGGGCTGTCGATCCGGGACATCGTCTTGATCGGTGCCCGCTGCCCCCAGCCGCGCTCGAGCCAGTAGGCCCGCTTCGCGTCGAAGGTAGTGAGTTCCATATCGGTGATCCACTTGGTGCCGGAGACGAACCCGTACAGCCCAGGGACGAGCAGCCGGACCGGAAAGCCGTGCTCGATCGGCAACGGCTCGCCGTTCATCCCGATCACCAGCATGGCCTGCCTGGCTGGGTCGAGCAGTGTTGCGGTCGGGGTGCCACAGGTCCATCCATCGACGCTGGTGGTGTACGCCTGATCGGCATCGCGCGCCACGCCGGCCTCTTTGAGGAGATCGGCTAGCAGCACGCCGGTGAAGTTGGCGGTGGACAGGTACGGTCCGCCGACCTCGTTGGACACGCAGGTCATCGTCACCGGACGCTCGATCAACGGTCGCGAGATCAACTCAGACCAGTTGACGGTGATTTCCCGGGCGACCATCCCATGAATGCGCAGCCGCCAGTCCGCAGTGCGCAGTTGCGGCAGCGTGAGGTTGACGTCTACCCGGTAGAAATCGGGGTTGCGCGTGATGAAGGTCGGGGAACCGTCGGCGGCGAAATCGGCTCCCGGGGGGATCGGCGGGGCGGGCACCGTGGGCACGATCCGTCCGATCGCCTTGCGAGAGGCCTCCAGACCACTACGTCCGACCAGCAGCTGACCACCGGCCGCGGCGATCCCAGCACCCGCGGCGACCGCCACCGAACCGGCGAGCAGCGTCCGGCGAGGCACTCCCACCACCTCACCGGCCGCCGTGGGTTGGCTGAGCCCAGCCATGCGGTGCAGGAAGGCGAAGACACCCGCGCTGACGATCAGCGCGGCCAACGGGGCGAACACGTCAAACGAACCCGCGGTGGGCCGAGACAGCACCGCGACACTGGCAACCACGCCGAGCACCACGATCAACACCAGCCCGGGTGTGCGGGAGCGCCGCGAGATCAGCCCAGCGACCACGCCGACCAGCCCGATCACCACGGCCATACCCGAGAGCAAAACGACTTTGTCGTAGCTACCGAACGCCCGGACCGCGAAATCCTTGAGCCACAGCGGGGTCAGGTCAATCGCGCTGGCACCCACCGCGAGGAACGGCGAGGCAGTCGGCGAGATGAAGCCACCCACCAGGTGCCCGGTCGCCAACCCCGCGACCATCGACAGCAGCCCCACCAGGCCCGCCACCGGGGCGGACAGCCGAGATGACGGATGCGGAGCCGCCGCGATGGGAGACGACTGGGTGGTAGTCATATCCGCCAGTTCGCGCGTGCCGGGGTGAAAGGTTCAATCAGAAATCAAATTGTAATAGTGCTTACCCGGTGAGCGCGGCTCGTAGCCGCGGCTCCTCCACCGACCAGAAGCCGTGTTCCCGGCCGTCGATCAGGATCACCGGAACCCGGTCGCCGTACTCGGCCCGCAGCTCTGGGTCTGCATCCACGTCGCTGGTGTGCCACGCGACGTCGAGTTCGGTGCAGATCCGGGCGATGTCCGCTCGGGCCGCCGCGCACGCATGACACTGCGCGCGCACCAGCAAGGTCACCTCGTGCTTCATCGCAATCAGCCTGCCACCGTCGGGCTGCGTCAGCTCCACCGCAGTCCGCTTTTAGCAGACCTACTGCCCGAAGCCTAGGAGGTGCAACGCGTAGCGTGTCGCCGTCGTATGCTTCCGCACGCCTTTGAGGCAACCCGCTAGGCGACCGTTGACGCGAACGGTCGGCACGAGCGAACTGAGGAGTGGCTCATGCCGCAACCGAGATGGTCCTCGGATTCCCAGGACCGATCCGCAGCCGCGCGTGCGGAGGCTCCCCGACCACAGCTGCGCCGGTTACGCCGACGCCTGATCGCGTGAAGTTCGCCCGCCCCAGCATCCCGCCGGTCCCAGATCCGCGACCGCCCCATCCTGGTGAGCCCGATCCGGGGTCACCAGACCCGGGCGCCGCGGACCAACCAGCCGAGGGTGCCGGCATCGAACACGCCGGGCCAGAGGTCGACACCGCCGCATGGGACCTCGTCGCAGCCGCCCAGCAGGGCGACCAGAACGCCTTCGGTCAACTTTACGACCGTTATGTCGATGTGGTCTTCAGGTTCATCTTGTTCCGGGTGAGTGACCGTCCGCTGGCCGAAGACCTGACCAGTGAGACCTTCCTGCGAGCGCTGCGCCGGATCTCGTCGGTGAGCTACCAAGGCCGTGACGTCGGAGCCTGGTTTGTCACCATCGCGCGTAACCTGGTTCTCGACCACGTCAAATCCAGCCGGTACCGGCTGGAGATGACCACCGCCGACATTCTGGACTCGAGCGCGGATGACCGCGGCCCTGAGCATGAGGTGGTCGAAGAGGCCACCGCTGCCGAACTCATGCGCTGCGTCGCCCAACTGGGCCGGGATCAGCAGGAGTGCATCATGCTGCGGTTCATGCAGGGTCTGTCGGTCTCGGAGACCGCGGCCGTGATGGGCCGCAACGAGGGCGCGGTCAAGGCCCTGCAACATCGCGCGGTCCGCAGGCTGGCACAGCTGCTGCCCGAGGGGCTGCGATGACTATCACATTCACCGCCGACACTGTGCGCCTGGGCGTAACTACGCGGATAACCGCTCGTTGCTCCCAGGGACACGGCCTACGGGCCCGAAGGTGGTGAGGACGACGCGTACATCCGGGGGTCGGAGCAGCGACGGGCAGGAGCAGGACAAATTTGCCCGCGCAGTGGATAGCGGTATCCACGACGTCTCCGACCGAACCTTGCAGCGGGACCTGACGGTGGTCGCGGCGTTGCGTCAGACCGGCGCAGCGGTCGGCCCGACAACCGCGGAACGTGACCGGATGCGCCAGCGCGTCTTGGCGGAGTTCTCGTCGGTGGTTCACGAGGGCAACAGCCCAGTCCTGCCGTTGCGGGCCGCTCGGCGGCGCCGCTGGCTTCCCGATGAAACTCGGGGACGCGTGGTGGTGGCAGCGGCTGCGGCACTGTGCCTGACGATGTCGCTGTCTGGAATGAGCGTGTTGTTGTCGCGCGATGCGGTCCCCGGTGACGCCCTCTACACCTTCAAGCGCACCGCTGAGTCCGCCGAACTCGGATTGACTTTCGGAGACCAGCCCAAGGCGCTAAAACATTTGGAGTTCGCCGGCGATCGGGTGAACGAGATCGAGATCATGGCGCAACAAGCCGACAGTGCTGGTAATTGGTCCGCTGGCCAGGGCAAGTTCGTCCGAGTTCTCGACGACTTCGACTCAGATGCCACCGCGGGTGCCAGGCTGTTGACCGGTCTTGCACTGCACGGCCAGCCCAGCAGCCTGCCTGCGTTGCGCACCTGGGGCGAGCAGCAGAAGGCCCGATTGGCAGTGGTTCGGGCCGCATTGCCAATGCCCATCAGCGCCCGACTGGACGGCACACTGGGGCTGCTAGATCGGGTGGTGGCGAGAGCTTCCGCGCTGAGCAACCGGTCTAACTGCGTCACGATCACTTCTGGTGTCCGTGATGAGTTGGGTGCGTTGCCGGCGAATGACGCCTGCAAGCCGGTGCCGGTAGACGGAACCTCCGCGGCAGTACCGCTGCCGAGCGTGCCAGCTCTGCCAGCGGTAACCGGACCGCACGCAATCGTGCCGCCTAACCTGCTGCTTCATCCGCCTGCAGTTAATTCGGTTCCCGTGCCCACTGGAAACGGTACAAGCAACCGGTCCGGGCTGCCCACAACCCGGAGCCCCGGCGATGTTCTGCCGAACCCGGCGCGACCCGGATCCGAGCGGTTGCGACCGGAGCCGTGGCGGCCCTTCCCCGCGCACGATTCACCAACACCCGCTGCGCCGCTTCCTCCGTGGATCCTGCAGCCGCGGTTGTTGCCACCTGGATAGCTGTCAACTTAACTCCACCCACCGTATGTCGAGTAGATCCTTACTGTTCGGTTGCTCACAGCAAGTCGTCTGTGATCGGCTTCTTGCTGTGAGCAACACGGACGGGGAAGAACCCACTCCGATATTCAGGGCAGGACCCAGTGCCACCACGGTGTGACCAGGACGGCCATCGAGATGGTCATCAGGACATCCGGAGCGACACGGCCGTCTTGACCGCCCTTACCGGGCGAGGCGCCGCCGGGTTGACCCTGGTCGGCTTGGCTGTCGCGGAAGTAGAGACCGCGCTGGCGATTCCCCCAGATCCTCTCGCGGCCGCATTCTTCGACCTCGATAACACCATGATGCAGGGCGCGTCGGCCTTCTACTTCGCGCAGGGTTTGGCCGCCAGAAAATTCTTTCCCACCGGTGCGCTCACGTCGTTTGCGTGGCAGCAACTGAAGTTCAGGGTAGTCGGTAAGGAGCTCAGCCTCGCGCAGATCCGCACTGGCCGGGAGCAGGCGCTGTCTTTCGTAGCTGGTAGATCAACTGCGCAGTTCGTCGAGCTCAGCGAGGATATTTACGACGAGCTGATGGCCCACCGGATCTGGTCCGGCACGCTGGCGCTGGCACAGATGCACCTCGCCGCGGGCCAGCGGGTGTGGCTGGTCAGCGCCACTCCAGTGGAGCTGGCCACGATCATCGCTCGCCGCCTTGGCCTCACCGGTGCGCTGGGCACGGTCGCGGAGACTGTCGACGGCGTATACACCGGCCGGCTGGTCGGCGACATCCTGCATGGTGCGGCCAAGGCCCAAGCGGTGCGGGCGTTGGCCCTCAAAGAAGGGCTAGACCTGCAGCGCTGCACCGCCTACTCCGACTCAGCCAACGACCTCCCGATGCTCTCGTTGGTCGGCACCGCGGTCGCAGTGAATCCAGACCCCAACCTTCGAGAGACCGCCCGGGCACGGGGCTGGGAGATCCGCGACTTCCGGACCGGTCGCAAAGCGGCCCGGACCTCCGCGGTGGGCATCGGCATGGCGGCGGGCGCGGTCGCTGCCCGGCTGGCCTACCAACGTCGCGGTCGCCCCTGACCGGCGCTCAGCCGAGGAACGGGTTACGGCGCTGGATGAGTAACCGGTGCAGCGTCTGCTGGATGGTCTCGCGGATCTGGTCGGTGAGGTTGAAGACCAGCATCGGATCGTCCGCCGAACCCCGCTGGTAGCAGTCGGTCCGGACAGGCTTGCCGAACTCGATGTACCACTTCGACGGTAGTGGGATCATTCCCAGTGGCCCTAGCAACGGGAACAACGGCGTCACCGGGAAGTACGGAGTGCGCAGCAGCCGAGCCATCGGGGTGATATCGCCGATCATCGGGTAGATCTCCTCGGCGCCCACAATGGAGCACGGGATGATCATCGTCTGGGTGCGCAACGCTGCCGCGACGAATCCCCCGCGCCCGAAGCGCTGCAGCTTGTACCGGTCGCGGTAACGCTTGCCGAGGCCTTTGAAACCCTCCGGCCACACCCCCACCAGTTCGCCGGAGGCGAGCAACCGCTCGGCGTCGGGGACGCAGGCCAGTGTCTGGCCCGACTTGCGCGCTAACGAGCCGAGCAGCGGAGTGCGAAATACCAGGTCGGCGCCGAGCATCCGCAGGTGCCGCCCAGCTGGATGCTCGTCGCGCACCGCGATCGCGGTCATCACCGCATCCAGCGGCAGTGTCCCGGAGTGGTTTGCGACCACCAAAGCGCCGCCATCGAGGGGCAGGTGGTGAATGCCGACCGTCTCAACCCGGAACCACGTGCGGTACAGCGGTCGCAGTAGCGGGAGCAACACATGGTCGGTGAGATCCGGGTCGTAGCCGAACTCGTCGACGCCGTAGTCGCCGGAGCAGCGCCTGCGCGCAAATGCCAGCAGGCCAGCCAATTCGCGGTACCACTGCGGCTCGACTTGATCGTGCCCCTCGTCGACGGCGGCGGCGGTCGACGGTCCCGCTGGCAGCCCGCTACCCGTCGCTGCGCCTCCCGGGCGGTGCAACGGGATCACCCGAGCTTGCGGCATCCTCGCCACTGACTACCGGAACCGGCCCGCGAGGCTGAGCACCCCGCGCTCCGCGGTGGCAATCCACCGGGGGTCGACCCTGGGGCGCAACGCTGCGCCACGCGCAAAATCGTCGAAGGCTTGCGAAGTCGTCCACCGGGGCAGGTAACCGAACTCGGTATGCAACCGGGTGGTGTCGAGCACCCGGCCGAAGTTGAGGAACCGGGTTTGCTCCGGCGCGTAGTCAATGAGTGCCGCGCTGTGCAACAACCGACCGACGGCGTCCACGGCTGGCCCCGGGATGGGGAGCGGAATCCGGCCGAGCCGGCGGATCGCCTGTGACACCAGCAGTACCCCGTCGCCACCGACGTTGAAAACCCCCGGTATCCCCGCTTGCGTGGCCCGCTCGAGCACCGCCAGCGCGTCCTGCTCGTGCAACAACTGCAACCGACCGTCGTAGCCCAACACTGTGGGTACCACGGGAAGCGACAAGTACCGGGTGAGCACCGTATCGACGCGTGGCCCGATGAGGTTCGCAAAGCGCAGCACCGTGACGTCGACGTCGTCGCGCCGCCGCGCGAAACCGCGGATGTAGCCCTCGACCTCGACTGCATCCTTCGCGTACCCGGAAGCCGGTATCGCATGCGGCTCATCGAGTTCGGTGAACATCGCCTGATCCAGCGGGCTGGCCCCATACACCGCGCCGGTGGACTTCATGATCAGCCGAGTCACCGTCGTCGACTTCTGGCAGGCCGCCAAAAGCTGCATGGTGCCGATGACGTTCATCTCTTTGATCGTGCTTCGACCGCTCCGGTACCCGCCGGCGTCAGGCGGGTTGGCGCTGGTCGAAGCGTGTACCACCGTATCGACCTTGGCAGTAGAGATCACCTTGGCGATCAGCGGATTACGCAAGTCGGCACGCCCGAACTCGGCGCGCCCCATCCGCCGCATCAATTCCGGGGCCGGCGGCACTGTGTCAACAGCGAGGACGCGGTCGATCTCGGGATCGGCCGCAAGTCGGACAGCCAGCTGCCCGCCGACGAAGCGGCTGGCTCCGGTGACAAGAACCACGGAAGGCGACATGCTGCTACCCGCGCTCGCGCGCAGAAGTTACTTCTTGAGCTTGCGGCGCTGCACCCGCGTCTTGCGAAGCAACTTGCGGTGCTTTTTCTTGGACATGCGCTTACGGCGTTTCTTGATCACCGAGCCCATGCTCGGCCTCCTCGCTGGTCGTGGATCCGGATGTACTGATCACTGGTCCGCCGCGAAACGCCCAGCAACGGGCGCGAACGGGCGCCCAGGCTACCCCTCATCGCCGGATCCCCACAAAGTCAGGCGCAACCGGCACCCGACTGCTGATCTCATCCCGCATCGAAATAAGCGTTCTCCAGGTATCCATGCACGGCGGCCTCCGGAACGCGGAAGGAACGCCCGACACGTACCGCGGGCAGCTCGCCCGCATGTACCAGCCGGTAGACCGTCATCTTGGATACCCGCATCATCGCGGCCACCTCGGCGACCGTGAGGAACTGTACCTTGGCCGCCCCGGCCTGTTCGTTCATCAGCATGGGTTATCGCGTCCTCACTGCGTCACGCGCCGCTGGGCTTCCCCTCCCGCGGTCCGTGACGTACCTGTTCTGATGAGAGTAGCGGGACTGGTGG
This sequence comes from Pseudonocardiaceae bacterium, assembly GCA_025924655.1. Lineage (GTDB taxonomy): Bacteria > Actinomycetota > Actinomycetes > Mycobacteriales > Pseudonocardiaceae. The sequence goes on from JAICHZ010000010.1 coordinate 7,690, forward strand.
TGGCCATGCGACTCCGATCAGTTGTACTTCACCCCGGTTGTAGTGAGCATCAGGTCTGATGAGCAGCACCGAGTTCGACCGATCGATCCCGCGCCGCCTCGATGGCCGCCAATATCGCGGCCCGTACGCCGTGGCGCTCCAACTCCCGGATCGCCATGATCGTAGTCCCGCCGGGAGAGGTAACGGCCTCTCGCAGCAGCACCGGATGCTCACCGGTTTCGCGCAACATCCGGGCTGCCCCCACCGCGGATTGGATGATCAGCTCGGTCACCATCGGTCGGGGTAATCCGAGCAGGATTCCCGCGTCGATCATCGCCTCGACCAGGTAGAAGAAGTAGGCCGGGCCGGACCCGGACAGCGCGGTGACGGCGTCCTGCTGGCTTTCCGGTACCCGGACCACCTTGCCTACGCTGCCCAGTAACTCCTCGGTCAGCTGTAGGTGCGCGTCGGCAGCGAAGCGGCCGGCGGATATCGCGCTCATCGCCTCACCGACCAGCATCGGAGTGTTCGGCATCACCCGCACCACTGGCACGCCGTCGGGAAGCCGGCGCTCGTAGAGCGCGGTGGGCAGCCCGGCGCACAGGCTCACCACCAATGTGCTCGGGCGGATCAGTCCGGCGAGGTCAGCCAATAGCGGGTCGATGTCCTGCGGCTTCACCGCGACGATCAGGACGTCAGCCTTACCTGCCGCAGTGGCATTGTCGACTGCGCGTACCCGGTAGGTCTGCTCGAGTTCGGCGGCCCGATCGGGATAGCGCTCGGTGAACATCAGGTCGTCCGGGCTGCGGCCGGCATCGAGCAGGCCGGAGAGCAGGGCCTCGCCGATCTTACCGGTGCCCAGGACAGCGATCGTGGTCATGGCGTTACGGTGCCACAGCGGCCCGACAGCCAGTCGCTGGAGGCTCAGCCGCCGGACACCTCAGCCGCCGGACACCGCGGCGCGAAGGAAGAAGGCAAGGTTGCCGGGTCGCTCGGCGAGCCGTCGGGTGAGGTAGGAGTACCAATCCGATCCGTAAGGCAGGTACACCCGCACGGTGTTGCCGGCGGCGGCCAACCGTCGCTGCTCGGCCGGACGCACCCCGTAGAGCATCTGGTACTCAAAGCTGGTCGGTGGGCGCCCGTACCAGCGGATCCGTTCGCCCACGATGTCGATCAGTCGCGGATCGTGGGTGGCGAACATCGGGTAGCCGGGTCCGGCGAGCAGCACATTGGCGCAGCGCACAAAGCTACGCGCGACCTCCGTTGAGGTCCGGTATGCCAGCTCAGGCGGTTCGGCGTAGGCGCCCTTGCACAACCGCACCCGAGCGCCTTCGACCGCCAATGCCCGGCAGTCATCCAGCGTCCGATGCAGGTAAGCCTGCAGTACCGCCCCGGTCGTGGGCCAGCTCCGGCGCAGCTCAGCGTGCACCCACAGGGTGGAGTCGGTGACGGTGTGATCCTCAGCATCCAGGGAGACGGTAGTACCGACCCGCTCGGCGGCGGCGCAGATCCGAGCGACGTTGCGCAGCGCCAGCGCCTCGTCCAAGTGCAGACCCACAGCGGACAGCTTCACGCTGACCTCCGCCCGGTTGGTCAGGCCCTGGGCTGCCAAGCACTCCAGAAGTTCGAGATAAGCCTGCACGGTGGACTGCGCGCCGGCTTCGTCGGCGATGCCTTCCCCGAGGTGGTCCAGGGTTACCGCCAAGCCGTCGGACACCAGGGCGGCCGCGGCGGCCACCGCCTGCTCGGTGCTCACCCCCGCGACGAAGCGCTGTACGACGTATCGGCTGACCGGCGCAGTGGCCACAAGCCGCCGCACGGCCGGGTGGCCGGCAGCGGACAGAATCAGCCGACGCAGCACAGCATGCACGCTAGCGCCTGCCAGTTCCCACACCGGAGTTCGGTAAGCCCACTCACAGGTTCAGGCGCGCGAAGAGCAGCGCCTCGGTGAGCAGCGCGCGGCGCTCTTGGCGAGTACGGGCGCGGCGGGTGCTCACCTCGAGCACCACGGTGCCGGTGAACCCACGTTCGACCAATCCCAGGCACACTTCGGCGCACGGCTGGCTACCTCGGCCGGGCACCAGGTGCTCGTCGCGCGGCGCACCGCTGCCGTCCGCCAGATGCACGTGGGTCAACTGGCGGCCCATTCGCCGGGCCATCCCCAGCGCGTCGACACCGGCCGCGGCGGTATGCGACAGATCCAGCGTGTAATGCGAGTATCCGACGTCGGTGGGGTCAGGCGAGGGCACGAAGCTGGACACCTCAAGCCCGCCACGGCGCACCGGGAACATGTTCTCCACTGCGATAGCGAGCCCGGACCCGGCCTCCAGCGCAGCGACCTGCTGACCGAAACCCGTGGCGTAATCCTGTTGCCAGCGAAACGGGGGGTGCACCACCACGATGCCGGCACCGAGTTCGGTGGCCGCTTGCACGGAGCGTTGCAGCCGTACCGCCGGGTCTGGCGCCCACACCCGTTGGGAGATCAGCAAGCAGGGGGCGTGCAAGGCGAGCACGGGCATCCGGTAACGATCCGCCAACGCCGCGACGGCGGCGATGTCCTGGCTGACCGCGTCACCCCAGACCATCACCTCGACGCCGTCGTAACCGAGCTCGGCGGCCAGCTGGAAACCCACGGAAATCGGTTCGGGCCATGCCGAGGCGGTGGACAGGGCCACCCGGATCGAGTTGGCCGGTGCCACCGGCTATCGGCCGACGAGCAGCAGTGCTGCCGGCGACACTGTGACAAACAGACCGACGAGCACCGCGACGACCGTCGTTTGCAGGTCCTCGGCACCCCGCACCCGGCGCACCACCCAGACCAGCCCGGTGATCACCGCGAGGGCAACGACCAGCGCGACCACAGGAATTCGCTGCCAGAGCCACTCGCAGATCAGCCATAGCGCGGCACCCCCGACGATGCCAATCCCGACCTGACTCACCATCACCGCCCATTCCCACAGCGGTGAGCCGGCCGGTTGTGCCGTCTCCTCATCGGCGACGATGGCCCTCTCAGCCGGCTCAGCGATGGCTCGGCTGCCAGTGCGCAGCCCGGCGGGGGGTTGGCTGTTATGCGGATAGGCGCTGGCTGGACGGCGACTCGACCCGTTAGCGGACCTCACCGGCGCTTGATCAAGTCGCGGCAGCTGCTCGGTGACCGGGCCATCAGCTGGTGGTGTGGCACTGGGCAGCGGCGCCCGCCGGGGCAGCGCCGGAGGGGGCGCCGGCATTCGTGGCGCGACCACGGGCGGTGGTCCTACCGCTGGAGCCCACTGCTGGAGGGTGGGACCGGTCAGGCGTGGCTGGGTCGACTCTGCACTGCTGGCGGTCCAGTTCCGCTCCATGACCGGCTGCGCAGCGGCGCGCACCGCGGCAGTGTCCGCGGCCCCGTCGTCGTCGCCGTCGTCGGCCCGCCGGCGCCGTCGACCGGCGGCTGGGGCCGGATCGCCATAACGGGCCAACAGTTCAGCCACGGTGAACTGCGCCCGCTCCTGCGGTTCGCTACTGCGCCTCATCGTCTCTCACCGTGCACCTCGGGCCACTCTGCGTCTAGTACGTCGAGGTGGACGGCGCCCCGGCTGCGCCGTCCGGTCGATTCCGTCCAACCAGTCCAGCCAATCCAACCTCCGCAAAATCACCCCCTCGCGCAACGCCCACGGGCACAGCGTCAGCTCATCGACGTCCAGCGCACGCATGGTGGCCTGCACCACCAGGGCTCCGGCGACGAGCTGATGTGATCGGCTGGCGCTAACGCCGTCGAGCTCGGCCAGGTCCTCGGCGCTCATCCGGGAGATGAAGGCGATCACCTGGCTCAGCCCGGCATCGGTGAGGGTACGCCGGACCCGCGGACCCGCCGACGATGGTGCGGCACCGCTGAGCCGGGCCAGCGACCGGATCGTCTTCGACGTGCCCACCACCCGGTCCGGGGTGCCGGCCTCGCGCAGTTTGCGCGCTGGTTCGGCGAGCTGCTCGACGATGTGCTCGCGCAGGGTTTCCAGTTCGCGACGGCGCGGCGGGTCGTTCTCCAGCCAGGATCGGGTGAGCCGTCCGGCGCCGAGCGGCAGTGACACCGCCACGTCAGGTTCCTCGTCGATCCCACTGGCGATCTCCAGCGATCCACCACCGATGTCCACCATCAGCAGCCGGCCAGCCGACCAGCCACACCACCGGCGGACCGCCAGGAACGTGAGGATGGCCTCCTCCTCGCCGGAGAGGACTTGGAGCTCCACCCCGGTCTCGGCCTGCACCCGGGTGAGCACCGCGACGGAGTTGGAGGCATCTCGTACCGCTGAGGTCGCGAAAGCCACCAGATCCTCACAATCCATCGCCGCGGCCGACTCAACGGCGTCGTGCACGGTGCGGATCAAGTGATCGGCGCCCGCCCGAGTGATCTTCCCGCGGGCGTCCATCTGCTCGGCCAACCTCAGCACCGACTTCTCTGAGGTCTGCGGCAGCGGATGGGCACCGTGGTGTGCATCCACCACCAGCAGGTGGACGGTGTTGGAACCCACGTCAAGTACACCTAGCCGCACGAGAGGCCACGCTACGCCGGGTGGCGGTTCAGATGTCGTACTTGTAGCCAAGACCGCGGACGGTGAGGAGGTGCCGGGGGGCCGACGGGTCCTGCTCGATCTTGGAGCGCAACCGCTTGACGTGCACATCCAGCGTTTTGGTATCGCCGACGTAGTCGGCTCCCCACACCCGATCGATGAGCTGGCCGCGGGTGAGTACCCGGCCCACATTGCGCAACAGGTACTCCAGCAGGTCGAACTCCTTCAACGGCAGGCCCACCTCGTGCCCGGCGACGGTCACGATGTGCCGCTCGACGTCCATCCGCACCGAGCCGGCCTCCAGCACCGCCGGTCCGAGAGTGGCGGTGGCCGTCGGGCCATCGGCGCCTTCCGCCCCGCGGCGCAACACCGCACGGATGCGTGCGATGAGCTCGCGGGCCGAGTAGGGCTTGGTGACATAGTCGTCGGCGCCCAGCTCCAGCCCCACGACCTTGTCGATCTCGCTGTCGCGGGCGGTTACCATGATCACCGGGACGGCGGAGCGAACCCGGAGTTGCTTGCAGACGTCGGTGCCGCTCATCCCGGGCAGCATCAGGTCGAGCAGCACGATGTCGGCACCGTTGCGGTCGAATTCCTCCAACGCCTCGGATCCGGTGGTGGCCACCGCGGCGGAGAAGCCCTCCTTGCGGAGCAAGAAGGCCAGCGGATCAGCGAAGTCCTCCTCGTCCTCGACGATCAGAACTCTGATCATGGCGGTCCTCCCACGTACTCGGGTGTCGACGAGGTGCGCACGGTGTTGTGCGAAGGGTCCGGTTGTGGTGCCTTCGGATGGGCGGGAATCCGTAGAGTGAAGGTGGAGCCGGTGCCGGGTTTGCTCCAGAGCGTGACCGCACCGCCGTGGTTGGCGGCGACGTGTTTGACGATGGCCAGGCCCAGCCCGGTGCCGCCGGTGGATCGGCTGCGCGCCTGATCGATCCGGAAGAACCGCTCGAAGACGCGTTCCTGATGCTCGGGGGCGATGCCAAGGCCGCGGTCGGTGACGGCGATCTCCACGAAGCCATCCTCCAACCGCCTGCTGACCGACACCGGGCTGCCGGGCTGGGAGTAGGACACCGCATTGTCGAGCAGGTTGGACAGCGCGGTCACTAACAGGGTCGCGTCACCGTCGAGCAACAGCCCGCTGGGGGGGTCGACGGTGATCCGGATGTTCGCCGACTCGGCCGCCAGCCGGCAGCGATCCAGTGCCTTTTGCACGACCTTGTCGACCTCGACGGTGGCCAGCTCGGGGAGCCGCTCGGCGCCCTGTAGCCGCGACAGCGCGATCAGCTCGGTGACCAGCGTCCCCAGCCGGTTGGCCTCGTTGAGGATCTTGGTGCCGAACCGGCGCACCTCGTGCGGGTCGTCGGCGGCATCCAGCACTGCCTCGGCCAGCAGCGCCATCGCCCCGACCGGGGTCTTGAGCTCGTGGCTGACATTGGCCACGAAATCTCGTCGGGTCGCTTCCAACCGGACCGCGTCCGATTCATCGGACGCGTCGATCACGGTGTACTCGTCACCTAGCGGCCGGACCTCACCGAGCACGGCGGTGGGCCCGCGACCGGACCGGGCACCCTGGTCCAGCGGTGAAAGGTCGACGTGGACCACCTCGCCGGTGACGCGTACCTGCTCGGCGGCCTTGGCCGCGCGGTCATCCGGACGCGAGCCATGTACCAGCCCCAATTCGACGGCCGGCGGGTTGGCCAGCACCACATTGCCCACCCGGTCGAGCAGGACGACTCCGTTGTGTGAGGACAGCATGACCCGCTGGACCAAGTCAGCGACCGTCGCGCCGTCCGAGGACGGCGGCGTTGCCGGCGGTCCAGGGCGCCGGCCGATCAGGAAACCCCCGACCAACCCGACCATCAGCGTGCCGATCGCGATGAACACTGCGAGTGTCACACGGCAATCGTAAGCACCGGACTGGGTGAAACCCCTAATCCCGGCCCACCACAAGTGACGACATCCACCCGCGATAGGGCAAACTTTCGTCCGTCGTTCACCGTGGGTTCATCCCCCGCGCGGCACTGACGTCTGGACAGCGGAACTACCGGCCTTGTTGGGCGACCGCGGCCATCCCATCGACCGCCGATTCTGGATCGAGATAGCTTCCGCCGGCAGTGATCGGTCGCAACCGATCATCAAGGTCGTAGCGCAGCGGGATACCCGTCGGGATGTTGACGCCGGCGATGATCTGCGCGCCGATATCGTCGAGATACTTGACCAACGCCCGCAGCGAGTTGCCGTGCGCAGCAACCAGCACGGTGTGCCCGGCCTGCAGATCCGGCACGATCGACGATTCCCAGTACGGCAATATTCGGTCCACAACATCGGCCAGGCACTCGCTCCTAGGGATGTCGATGCCGGCGTATCGTGGGTCGCCATCCTGGCTGAACTCACCGCCCGGCTCGATGGGCGGTGGCCGGGTGCCGTAGGAGCGGCGCCACAACGTGAACTGCTCATCGCCGTACTCGTCGCGGATCTGCGCCTTGTCCATGCCTTGCAGCGCGCCGTAGTGCCGCTCATTGAGCCGCCAATCTCGGCGGACCGGAATCCAGTGCCGGTCGGCGACCTCGAGTGCGAGGTAAGCGGTGCTGATCGCCCGGCGCAGCAGCGATGTGTGCACCACATCGGGAAGCAGCCCGGCCTCGCGCATCAGTGCACCGGATCGCGCCGCCTCGCGCTCGCCCCGATCCGTCAACGGCACATCTACCCATCCGGTGAACAGGTTTTTGGCATTCCACACGCTCTCGCCGTGGCGAAGTAGGACCAGGGTGCCCACGCTCATACCGGCAGCCTTGCAGGTGCGGTGGAGCACGATCCCGTGAGGTCCCGCCGCTGGGCCCACAAATGGCGATCAATCAGCGCCGCCGAATGGCCCGAACGGGCGCTGGCCGTAACAGGCAGGTTACCCGTACATTAAGGTGCGACGACGGTGCGCTGGCACCCCCTGCTGACACCCCACCGTCGTTGCAGGGAACCGCTGCTCGCCCGCTTCCCCCGCCCCCCGGGAAAGGCTGGTTGCACAGCGGTTCCTTGCGCAGCGGTTTCCTGGGGCGAAATATTCAGGGGCGACAATCTGTGGTGTCGATCACAGCTAGCTGCGCCATCAGTCAACCGTTACGCGCGGCATGGCGCCCGCCGAAGGTTCCCGGAAGTCCTCCTTCGTAGAGATACTTGGCTTCTTCGGCGACCTCTCGAGTCAGACACGGCCAGGATGCCGCGACGCCACTTTCGTCGCGACAAGCCCAGCAGTTACCCCGCGGGTCGGGCACATGCGCTGTCAACGCACTCCGCCACATGTCCGGCAACTCGGCCAGGATCGCTGCCATGCTCATGTCCATCTACCTCCCAGAGATCGGTGCACCCTACTACCCCTGCAAGCACGCAGCCAGATCGCACTTCATACCAGTGGCATTTCGGTGTGTAGAAGCAGCCGATTGGGGGACAGCTTCGCTGCGCAACCATCAGCATACGCTCCGTGACGGGCCATAGGACAATTCTTCCTTGAAGCTGGCGAACTGGATTACCGCCTGGCGCACCACCGAGAAGCGGCGCCAGGACGATCTAAGTACCTGCACTCAGCGTGTTGGTGCTTGCACTCACTGTGTTGTCGCGGTAGGCGCACGAAGCGTTACTCGCCAACCCGCCGGGTCGCCACCGCTCGGTTCGTAGGCCGATCGGGTTACGCCGCAATCAACTACCGCAAAGGGCTTGAGATCTGTTCGCCTGGCTGAGAGTGTGACACCGCTCTCCTCGCCGCCCCCCGACTGCACTTCACGGCAGGTGAGCACGAGCCCGCGGTTCGTCCTCCCCCCGTCGGACCGCGGCCCGCCAGGATCCCTGGGTGCCCCTCACCCATGAGGATCCGTTTACGCGGGACAACAGTGGCGGGGCCGGCCCGAGTGCGACTCCCCCTCCCCCCCGGGCCGCCCCGCCACTACCCCAAGGTGAGCAAGGGCAGCGTGCGTCAGCTCATCCGCCAGCGCGAGTCAACGCACCAGGTGGGCGAAGGCAGCGAGGTTGTTCAACGACTCGCCGCGGGCCACCCGCCAGGCCCATTCGCGCCGGATCGAGGAGGCGAACCCGATCTCCAGCAGGGTGTTGAAGTCACCATCAGCGGCCTCGACCACCTGGCCCAGAACCCGGTCCAACTCCTCGGCTGTCAACGCATGATGCGCAAGCCGACCGATGAGGTAGATGTCGCCGACCCTATCCAGCGCGTAGTGCACGCCGTAAAGCCTGGTATTGCGGTGCAGCAGCCAGCGATAGACGTCCTCATGTGACTCATCGGGACGCCGACACACGAAGGCCTCCACCAACACCCCGTGCCGGCCGACCAACACCCAGCACGTGGTCCGCAGTCTCTTGCTACCCGGCAGGGTGACGGTGAAGCTGCCCGGTCCGCGGTATTCATACTCGAGGCCGGACCCGTCGAGCACCCCGGCTATGACCTGGTCAAGCTCAGCCGGACCGCTCACACCGCTACCTCCCTCACACCCCTCACACCGCGACCTCACAGGGCAGCGCGTCGGCCCGGTAGGCGGCCGCCGCGTCGACGTAGACCCGCAGCAACGCCTCGGTGGTGCGCTCCCAGGAGAACCGTTGGGCATGCCGGGCGGCACCAGCGGCAAGCTCCGCACGCCGCTGGGGATGCAGCGAGACGGCCGAGAGCACATCAGCCCAGTCGACCGGCTGGTGGCTGTTCACCAACCGACCCGACACTCCATCGGCCACCGCCACCGGCAGGCCACCCACCTCGGCAGCGACCACCGGCGTCCCGCAGGCCTGCGCCTCCAAGGCCACCAGGCCGAACGACTCGCTGTAGCTCGGTACCGCCACCACATCGGCGGCCCGGTAGACCCCGACCAGCGCGGAGCCTGCCCGCGGGGCAGCGAACACGACCTGCTCGGAGATGCCGAGCCGCACGGCCAGCTGGTGCAATACGGTGGGTTCGGCCAGCCCGTTACCCGACGGTCCGCCTACCACCAGCACCCGCAGCCGGTCACGCAGCGCCGGGTCCCGGCGCATCATCTCCGCGGCGGCGCGCAGCAGCACGTCTGGCCCCTTCAGCGGCTGGATGCGACCGATGAAGGCAAGCACCACGGCGTCCGCCGGCAGGCCCAAATCGGCCCGGGCGGCGTGCCGCGACCCTGGCGTGAAGACCTCCAGGTCGACTCCAGGGGCGATGGTGACGGTGCGAGCCGGGTCAGCGCCGTAGAGCTCGACGAGCTGAGCAGTCTCGGCTGGGGTGTTCGCGACCAGCCGGTCAGCCTCGGCCACCACTTGCTGCTCGCCGATCACCCGGGTGTGCGGCTCCGGAACGTCGTCATGGGCCAGCGCGGCGTTCTTCACCTTGGCCAGGGTGTGCGCGCTGTGCACCAGCGGCACGCCCCAGCGGTCCCGGGCCAACCAACCGACCTGACCGGAAAGCCAGTAATGCGAGTGGACCACGTCGTAGTAGCCCGGCTCGCGGCGCGCCTCGGCGCGCAACACCCCAGCGGTGAACGCGCACAACTGGGCCGGTAGGTCGTTCTTGGCCAAACCTTCATACGGGCCGGCCATGATGTGCCGCACGGTGACACCCGGAGCGAGTTCCACCACCGGGGGCAGCCCCGACGAAGTGGCTCTGGTGAAGATCTCCACCTCGACGCCGCGGCGGGCCAGCCGGGTTGCCGTTTGGACGATGTAGACGTTCATCCCCCCGGCGTCACCGGTGCCCGGCAAGTCCAGCGGCGACGTATGCACCGAAAGCACCGCGACCCGCCGCAACACCACCCCGATCCGCCCGATCACGAACCCATCTTGCCTGTCATCGCCGCGCGGTGGCGCTCCAGCAGGCTCAGCGGGGCGTTATCGATGAAGCGTCCCGGTTTTGAGACACACCTCAGTTGGATGTCCGGCCTGACTGGCAGGGACGGCCGTAGCGCAATAGTCGGCTTCGGTTTCGGCCGGTGGGACACGACCGAGCCGGTGCATGAGTCGCTCGGGTTGGACCAGTGCACCCAGGCCGAGGTGGTCTCTTCGAGGTCGGCCAGCGTGGCCGGGGCCCTGGCCGGCGCGGCGTCGCGCTCACCCGCCAAGCCGTCCTGATCACGACCGGACCAGGTGACGATCACAATGCTGCCCTGGGTGTCCATCGTCTACGCGGCCGAGATAGCCGGCCAGGGAAAGGTGAGGGCCCGGTGTCGACCGGCGCAGCGCGTAGCTGCTGGATACCTCAATTCGCAGCACTTCAACGACGCGATCGATGTGCCACCGCGCCGTCCGCATCTTTCAGGTAGGCGAAGTTGAATCCCCGGGTAGTCGAGCGTTTGACCATCTGGGCAAGGGCGTCGGATGGAGACAGGCTCGCGTTGTTAGGATTTAGTTGCGACAAGTTCTATACCGCCGGAACGTCATTTGATCACGAGCGCCATCAGCGTGACCTCGTAGGAGCGAACGGTCGAGCAACCATTACCGATGAAGAGTGACGGTAGACGCTCCCAGAGTGTCGAGGAAACCGGTGAGGAAAGCATGGTTTGATGCCACAGGTCAGCTGCGGTGTCTTACCGGCCACGCCCGGCCGGGCTCGTTCGATTCGGCGGCGCGGGGCTCGGCGCCACGGTTACGGGCGACCTGCAAAGCCGCCTCGTGACGAGCACGCAGCATCGCCACCTCGACCAGCTATCCAGATGGAAGGCAGCCAGCTTACGGGAGATCCCACACTTCTGGCCGCCGCCTCGCGGCTGACCGGGCCGCGGGCTCGGCGGATGACCTCATACATCTGCCGCCGCAGCTCATCACTCAGCGCCGTCGCGGCCCTCAGCGCAGCTGCGGGAGGCAGGTGATCAGGCCCCGTGCTGGAGCTAGCAGTGGGACCATGGAGCACCCTGTAACGAACAGGTAGTGCGTCTAAAAATCCGTCAAGCCGCCTGTTACCCAGCTCCTAGACCTCATGGTCGGATAACGCTAAACTTTTTTGGGTAAAACCGGGGGATGACCGGCAGTCTGCAGCAAGCCGTGGGTTAGATGTCGGTCGGGCCGGACGCGCATCCGCTGCATCCGGTCGTGGTGACCGTCCGGATCGGGGTTTGGGGGGAGTCTGGTTTTCGACCGCGCACCTGATCACAGGCTGAGACGTTCGGCTCTGGCCACGCTGTGGTTGACCACGTTGGGAGTGGTGGTGACATTGGCTTGCGCGGGTGTCCCGGGGGTATCGCAGTGTCGAGTGGAAGGGGATGGATATGGTTTTAGTTAGTCCGGAACAAAAGTTCGGAATCAAGGTCCAGAGCAAACCGGGACCCAGGACGATGGACCAGACGTATTCTGTGTTCCTCGGACTCATCGTGATAGTTCTTGGGATCCTCGGGTTCATCCTGACGGGCTTCACCAACTACACCGAGATGACGGACCATGCGATCTTCGGAGTATTCCAAACGAACGGATTTCACAACAGCATATACATCTTCTTGGGGCTGTTGTGGCTGGTGGGAGCGTTCACGCTGACCCCTGCAGGAAATCAGGGAATGAACATCGCGGTCGGCGCCGCAATGTTGATAGTCACCGTGCTGGGCTTTATGGGCTACTGGTCTTTGTTGTCCATCCCCGCCGGGGTTAATGGGGACAACATCCTGGACCTGGCGATCGCTCTCGCGAGCCTGATAATCGGCGGTGGCCTGCTCAGCGCAGGCGATCGTCAACCCGATACCGCGTGAACGTGGGAGGCGAGAAACTCTAAACATCTTCGTTACAAGCGGCTCGGGGCGCACCTGGAGCGCCCCGAGGAGGAGGAGATCATGCGTACGAGACTCGTGACGCTGCTGGTAAGTGCCTTCGCACTAGTAGGCATAGTGGCCGCATGCGGCCAGACATCCACGAACACCCAGCCCGCAGCTCAGCCAACCGCCGCCGAGCAGTCCAAGGCAGCGATAGCACTGAATCAAACGATGCGCAAACTGTGGGAAGAGCACGTCACCTGGACGCGACTCTACATCGTTTCGGCACTGTCCGGTTTGCCCGATGCCCAGCCGACGGCCGATCGGCTGCTGCGCAACCAGGACGACATCGGAAACGCGATGAAGCCCTTCTACGGCGCGGCCGCTGGCGATCAATTGACGGCCCTCCTGCGCACCCACATCACCCAGGCCGCAGATCTGGTGAAGGCGGCCAAAGCGGGTGACAATGCCGCACTGGGCAAAGCCAAGAACGCCTGGTTCGCCAACGCCGACGACATCGCCACGTTCCTGTCCCAAGCCAATCCTAAGAACTGGCCGGCCGACCAGGTCAAGGCGATGATGCACACCCATCTTGACCAGACCATCGCCGAGGCCACCGACCACCTCAAGGGCAACACCACGCAAGAGATTGCCGACTACGACGCCATCGAGAACCACATCCTGAAGCTGGCCGACACGCTCTCAACGGGCATCGTCGCCCAATACCCCAACAAGTTCACCACATGACCATCAAGAAAGGAGCGATGAACTACTCTAGGTAGGCTGAGGTGTAGCGGGACACCGGCACACCTCCGGCACACCCTGCGGTGCAAGTGTGCCCACACCTTCAGGCCCCATATAGCGACTCATCGCGGCATCCGTCCCAATTTGGGAAGCATGCACCAAACATCGCTGCCCTGTGTACCCCGCTGAGCCTGCTGGATGCGAGGGTTGCCGGTGTGAGTGAGCAGCGACCTACTGCGGTGGTGACTGGGGCTAGCAGCGGGATTGGGGCGGCTACGGCGCGGACGTTGGCCGCGGCGGGCTTCCACGTCGTGCTGGGGGCGCGTCGGGTGCAGCGGTGCCAGGAGATCGCCGATGAGATCGACGGCACCGCTGTGGCGCTCGACGTGCTCGACGCCGGCTCGGTGGCCGCCTTCGCCGCGGCGATACCCGCCGCGCGGGTGCTGGTGAACAACGCAGGTGGCGCGAAGGGTTTTGAGCCGGCGGTGGCGGCCGATGAAGACCAGTGGCGTTGGATGTGGGAGGCCAATGTGCTCGGCACTCTTCGGATGACCCGGGCTCTGCTGCCGAAGTTGATCGCTTCCGGGGATGGTGTGCTGGTCACGGTGACCTCGATCGCGGCGCTGGAGACCTACGACAACGGCTCCGGCTACACCTCCGCCAAGCACGCACAGGCGGCTGTGCACCGCACGCTGCGTGGCGAGCACCTTGGGCAACCGGTGCGGTTCGTCGAGGTTGCGCCCGGCATGGTGGAGACTGAGTTCTCGCTGGTGCGCTTCGGCGGCGACGCCGAGCAGGCCGACCACGTCTACGCCGGGCTCACCCCACTGACCGCCCACGACGTCGCCGAAGTGATCGCCTTCGCGGTGACCAGGCCGCCCCACGTCAACCTGGACCTCGTCGTGGTCAAGCCGCGCGACCAGCATTCCGCGATGCGCTCGTTCCGGCGCGCCTAGCCTGCCGCGTTCAAAGCTGGCAGTTAATCAAAACTGGTTCGGGGGTCAGGGCCACTCCGAAATGGGCGGCCACCCCGTCCCGGATCTCTCGCGCGAGAACGAGTAGATCCTCTGTGCTTGCGCCGCCGCGATTGGTCAGCGCCAGCGTGTGCTTGCCCGACAGTGCAACCCGGCCGCCCGGTCCGGGGTACCCCCGGGCGAATCCGGCTTGTTCGATCAGCCAAGCAGCGGACAGCTTGATCCGCCCGGCGCCGCCCGGGTACTGCGGCACCACCACCTCCGGGCCTACCCGGGCTCGGATGCGCTCCAGTACTGCCGCAGCCGCTCCGGCGTCTAGCAACGGGTTGGTGAAGAAGGATCCCGCCGACCAGGTGTCGTGGTCGGCCGCATCAAGCACCATCCCCTTCGCCCTACGTAAGGTCAGCACCGCAGCTCTGACCAGCGCGGCGGGCACCCGAGCGCCGAGATCGACCTCGAGAGCGCGAGCCAGTTCGGGGAAACGGATCGGGGCGGACAGCCCATCACGGCGCAGCTCGAGCCGGATTGCGAGCACGACGGCGGCATCAGTGCCCTTCAGCGCGCTGGTCCGGTAGCCCAACGCCAATTCCGATGCAGGCACGGTGCGCACGGCTCCGCGGCGACGATCGTAGAGATCCACCTCACGCAGCAGATCGGACAACTCCACCCCGTAGGCGCCGACGTTCTGCACCGGGGTGGCACCGACCGACCCGGGGATGCCAGATAGGCACTCCAACCCTCCATAGCCGGCTGCCACCGTCCGCGCCACCACCGCATCCCAGTCCTGCCCGGCCGCGACCTGCAAGATGCCGGCACCATCGATCTCAAAACCGGTAGTGGCCATCAGCACCGCGGTGCCGTCGAAGCCGCTGTCAGCGATCACGAGATTGGATCCGCCGGCCAGCAGTAGCAACGGCTCACTAGCGGCATCGGCGGCGCGGATCGCGTCGACGCAGGACTGCCCCGTGCTCGCGATGACGAAGCGGCGGGCCGGCCCACCCAACCGCAGAGTGGTGAACGCGGAAAGGTCGACAGCATCGCGCGCAGGGCTCGTCGACGCACGGCTTGTCACGGGCGCCCACGGTAGCCTCCGAGTCATGGCCAGCCGATTGGCGCTGCGGCACCGGTACCCGGAGTCGCCAGAGCGCATGCGGGAGGTTCTCACCGACCAGCGGTACCTCCGGGACAAACTCCGCACAGTGGGCGGGCCACGCGGCGAACTGGTGTCGTGGGAGCGCGACGAGCGCGGCATCACCGTGGTGCTGCACCAGGCGGTTCCGGAGGACGCGATGCCGTCGTTTCTGCGGGCGGTGCTGCCCAGCGGTCTGACGATCCGCCGGACGGAGACCTGGAACAGCTCAGGTGGCAGCGTTCACGCGGTGGTCGACGGGGCGCCGGGAACCATCACCGGGACAATGCGCCTGGAGCCCGACCCCGCCGGATGCGTGCTCGGCGCGCGGCTGACGGCCGACGTCGGGCTGCCGCTGATCGGTGCCCAGGTGGAAAAGCTCATCACCGACAACATCGCTGCACTGATGGAGTCCGAGTACCAGTTCACCCTGCAGTGGCTGCGCAACTCCAGCGCCTAGGCGCAACCGTCGGGTGATGTGCGCACGACCCGCTGGGTGTGCAGCGTTACCAGCGCTGGCCGCGCTGGACCTCGGTCACCGCGGGTTTGACGTCGACGATGTAGACCAGCACCGCCACCAGCGCGATCAACCACAGCATCAGCAAGCTACCCCAGGGTGCGAACAGGAACAGACCTGCCGTGGCAGCGCCGGTGATGCCCAGCCAGGCCGGCTTGGTCAGCTTGTCGGTTGCGGTATAGGCATCGGCCCGCTGGAGCGCAGCGTGAATGAACGCGAAGAGCCCGACGGGAACCGCGAGCCAGTACAGGATCTCGAAGACCCAGATATCCAGTGACTGCAGCAGCACGCGCCCAGGATACGCAGACAACGGCCGGATGCGGAGAATCCCAGATCAGCCCAGGCCGCCGTTGGCGATCAGAGCAGAAGTTGAGCCACCGTGTGAATCGCCAAGCCGGCCAGCGCGCCGACCACGGTGCCGTTGATCCGGATGAACTGGAGGTCCCGGCCCACCTGCAGCTCGACCTTGCGGGAGGTCTCTTCGGCATCCCAGCGCTGCACCGTGTCAGTGATCAACGTGATGATCTCACCGCGGTAGTTGGCCACCACGTAACTGGCTACCCCTTGCAGCCAGTTGTCCACCTTCGACCTCAGCTCCGCGTCCTCGTTCAGTCGCCGACCAAGCGCAACCAGCCCGTCGCACACCCGACGGCGCAGCTCCGATGACTTGTCCTCGGCGGCGTCGAGAAGCATCTTCTTCGCGGTGCCCCAGGCCGAACCGAACAGGATTTGAACCTCTGGGTGGGCCAGCACCTGGAGCTTGACCGCCTCGGCCCGCTCGATCGTCGCCGGGTCCGTGCGCAGGTCGTTGGCGAAGTCCAGCAAAAACGTGTCGACGGCCTTGCGCATGGCGTGCTCGGGATCGCTGTGCACCGCCCAGGCGAACGCCAACACCTCCCCATAGAGCTTGTCGGCGACCAGCCCGTCGACGAACCTCGGCGACCAGCCCGGCAAGCGCTGGCTGACCACCCGCGAGACCGCGCCGTGGTTGTCCCGCACCCACTCATAGGCCCGCTCGGTGACCAGGTCGACGAGTTTGTGGTGCGCCCCGTCGATGAGCAGCTGACCGAGTAATCGACCCAATGGCGGCCCCCACGGCTGCTCGACCAAGCGTTTGACCAGCGCGTTCTCCAGCACTGCGGCCACGTCCTCATCGCGCAGCACCGTCACCGCGGCACGCACCGCGGTGGCGAGCTCCGCGGTGACGCGTTCGGCGTTGGCAGGCTGCGCCAACCAGCCACCGAGTCGCCCACCGATGCCCACCCGGCGCAGCTTGTCGATCACCACCTCCTCGGCGAGAAAGTTGGCGCCGACGAAGTCACCGAGGTTGTCCCCCAGCGCGTCCTTCTTGCGCGGGATGATCGCGGTGTGCGGGATCGGTAACCCGAGCGGATGTCGAAACAGCGCGGTCACGGCGAACCAGTCGGCCAGCGCGCCGACCATGCCAGCCTCGGCCATCGCCGCCACATACCCCACCCACGGGCCAGCGTTGACATTGAGCTGCGCGACGACGAACAGCACCGCGGCGCCCAGCAGGAACGCCAGCGCGATCGCTTTCATCCGGCGCAGCGCTCGCTGCTTGTCCTGCTCGTTGGGGGTCAGCTCCACTCTGCTGATTGTGGCTGATTGTGCCCCGCCGAGTCGGCGTGCAGCAGGATGACAATCGTGCGATCCCCGCGAAATCACGGACTGGTGCCCCGGCTGCAACCATTGCGCTCGACGATCTTCACCGAGATGACGGCGCTGGCGGTGCCCACCGGCGCGGTGAATCTGGGCCAGGGCTTCCCGGACACCGACGGCCCAGCCGGCATGCTCGAGGTCGCTCGATCGGCCATCGCAAGCGGACACAATCAGTACCCACCGGGGCGGGGCATCCCTGAGCTGCGCAATGCCGTCGCCGAGCAGCGGGCGGCCTGTTACGGCCTGGTGCACGATCCGGATACCGAGGTGCTGGTCACTGTCGGCGCCACCGAGGCGATCAGCGCCGCGCTGCTCGCCCTGGTCGGCCAAGGCGATGAGGTGCTGCTCATCGAGCCTTACTACGACTCCTATCCGGCCGCGGTAGCGCTGGCCGGCGCGACCCGGCGGTGCGCGCCGCTGGTATCCGACGGGGACCGCTTCGCTCTGGACCTCGACGCGGTGCGGCGCGCAATCACGCCGGCCACGAAAGCGCTCGTGCTCAACAGCCCGCACAATCCCACCGGCACGGTACTGCGCGGTACCGAGCTGGCCGCGTTAGCCGCCCTCGCGGTTGAGCACGATCTACTGGTGATCACCGACGAGGTCTATGAACACCTGGTTTTCGATGGAGCGCCGCACCTACCGATCGCCACGCTCCCCGGGATGGCCCAGCGCACCCTGTCCGTCTCCAGCGCGGGTAAGACGTTCAGCGTCACCGGCTGGAAGATCGGTTGGGTCTGCGGGCCCGCGCACCTGGTGGCCGCGGTACAAGCGGTCAAGCAGTTCCTGACCTTCGTCGCGGGAGCACCGTTGCAGCCCGCCGTGGCCCACGCGCTGCGCGCCGAACATGGCTGGGTGGCGGAGCATCGAGCGGCGTTGCAGGACAAACAGCGCCGGCTCGCCGCGGGGTTGCGCGCGGCGGGTTTCGGCGTGCATCGCTGCGAAGGGACCTACTTCATCTGCGCCGACGTCCGACCGCTGGGTTATTGCGACGGAGTCGAGTTCTGTCGCGAGCTACCGGCCCGCACAGGTGTGGTGGCGATACCCGTGCAGGTATTCGTCGATGACCCGGCGCCGTGGCGGCATCTGGTGCGCTTCGCGTTCTGCAAACGCGACGAGGTACTCAACGAAGCGATTGCTCGGCTGCAGTCCTGCGGACAATGACTACAGAGATTACGTTAATCCGTCACAGCGTGTAGTGTGAGGTACCGACCCGTCCGGACTAGGCCGGATTGGACGGAAAGGTTGAGGGGGAACCGGTGGCCGCCATCCCCGATGCAGGTGGCGCGAGGTATGCGCCCCGCGGGGTGGTGCGCGCGCTATTGCGGTTCGTCGTACTCGTCGGCCTCGTCATCGCCGGCTGGCTGCTGTGCTCAGGTGTCGGCCATGCCAACGAGGATCAAGCACAGCCAGGCATCGGCTTGGGCCGGCTGGCCAACGACCCGGTTGACATCGCCGCATCATCTGACGGTGGGTCCGGCACTCAGGCCGGCCTGCCGCCCATGGTCGCGTCGGCTATGCACAGCGTGCTGTCCCATGCGGTACCACGGCTACCTGTCCAGCCGGTCGATGTTCTGAGACCCGTCGTGCGCGCTGTCGCTGTGCCACGACCTCTCACCCACGTCATTGCAACGGTATCCCGACCGATGTCCGCGCCCCCTGCACACGAGGCCCGTATCCGGTCACAGCAGCCTGTCCATGAACTCGCGGCGGTCCCGCCAACCGCGCCCGTCGTTCGGGCAGCGCCCGCGACAGCGCCAGCTCCAGCGACCTCCTCCGTGCCTGCTGTGGGCCACGCCCAGCCCCATGCTGCAGCCTGCGCCCCCGCTGCACCCGTTGCGATTCCCGCCGCTGAGGAGCTAGCCCTCGGCGGGGAGCCGGCATCGCCGATTCCCGCAAGTCCACCGGACAGCTCCACCGCGCCATGCACGATCGGCAGCGCCTCAGGCGGTGGCGGCACCAAGGGTTCGCCTGATCTTGCGGTAACCGAAAACGGGACGAACGCGGGCCTGGCCTCGACGCATCGCCTGGGGTATCTCAGCGGCAGCGACCACCCACGGTCCGCCGCTGAACAGCCCTCCACCTCACCAGACTGATCTCGCGACACCCGGGTGGTCGCCGTTTCCGGCGACGGTCCCACGGGTCGGCTTCGCCGATCCCAGGTCGACCAACCCTGCCGCAATGAACCCCCGATCTGTCCGACCGCGCCCGGGCGGATCGGGTTTACGGCCCCGGCGTCGCGTTGCCCCCGTGACG
>JAICHZ010000011.1 GCA_025924655.1 Pseudonocardiaceae bacterium
CTCTATCAGCCAACGGGTGCACTCGCTGAACCGGCCCAACATGGTCAGCGTGGGCACGATCGTCTGGCTGTCCAGCGAGCTGATGTTCTTCGCCGGTCTGTTCGCGATGTTCTTCACGGTGAAGGCGCAGCATGACGGCCCATGGCCGCCGGTCCTGGCCTCCACCGGAGAGCCGATCCACCTCGACGTGCCCTACGCGCTGGTGATCACAATCGTGCTGGTCGCCTCGTCATTCACTTGTCAGTGGGGAGTGTTCAAAGCGGAGCAGGGCGATGTGTTCGGGCTACGGCTGTGGTACGCGATCACGTTCGCCATGGGGCTGTTCTTCGTGCTCGGCGCCGCCAATGAGTACCGCATGATGATCGGTGAGGGCATCACCATCCCGTCAGGGGCCTTTGGGACGGTGTTCTACCTGCTCACCGGGTTTCACGCGTTGCATGTGACGGGCGGGTTGATCGCGTTCATCTTCCTGATCGTTCGGACGAAGCTGAGCAAGTTCAGCCCGGCGCAGGCCACCTCGGCGATCGTGGTGTCGTACTACTGGCACTTCGTCGACGTGGTGTGGATCGGGTTGTTCGCCGTTATCTATATCTTGCCCTGATGCCGGAGGGAGGGGCGCCGAGGGAGGCCCCGATCCGGCTAGCGCACCGAACCGGAACGAGACAGCAGGGGTAGCCGAGACCGATGAGCAGTGACACACCCGACGGCCGATCGGGCCCCATTGGATCGAACCCACCTAGGGCGTCGAGCCAAAAAGCGCAACGGGGGGGACATAGCCGCTTGCGTCGGAGGTTGTCGGCGATGCTCGCACTCGCCGTGGCGCTGCTGTCTGCCGGAGCCCTGTATGCGGTGTTCGCTCCGCAGGCCCAGACCGCGCGCGCCCAGGAGGATCCGGCGCTGGTACGCCAGGGCGAGCAGCTCTACAACAACGCCTGCATCAGCTGCCACGGGATGAACCTGCAGGGGGTGAATGCTCGCGGCCCTAGCCTGATAGGTGTTGGTGAGGCTGCGGTCTACTTCCAGGTCTCCACCGGGCGGATGCCAGCGAGCCGCCAGGAGGCCCAGATCGGTGAGAAGCCGGTGAGGTTCACCCCTCAGGAAATCGACGCGTTGGGCGCCTTCGTGCAAGCCAACGGCGGCGGTCCGGTGGTGCCGAAGGACAGCCTCGCTGGTGGTGATGTGGCGCACGGCGGTGATCTCTTCCGGCTCAACTGCGCGTCCTGCCACAACTTCACCGGACGCGGTATCGCCCTGTCCTCCGGCAAGTACGCTCCCGCGATCAAGGATGTCAACGCCCAGCAAATCTACAGTGCGATGACCAGCGGACCGCAGAGTATGCCCCGGTTCTCTGACCGGCAGCTCACCCCGCAGGACAAGCGGGACATCATCGCCTATCTGGAGTCCGACCGAAATAACCCGGGTGGCTACTCCCTCGGTGGCTTCGGGCCAGTTCCGGAAGGTCTGATCTCCTGGATCGTCGGTATCACCGCGCTGGTCGGAGTGACCCTGTGGATCGGATCGAAGGCATGAGCGGCCACGGGGGCGGGGGGCCAGCTGGGCAGAGCGAGCTCCCGAACGATGCCGACCTGTCGACGGCGAGCCGCGAAGAGCTGGTTCGGCTGGGTTCGGCGCTGGACGGAGTAACGATCGAGCATCGGGAGGATCCCTTCCCGGTGCCGGGCACCCGTGCGGAGAAGCGCACCGAACGCAAGGTCGCGCGGTGGTTCTTCATCGCTGCGTTGGCCGGGCTAGGTTTCCTGGCGGCTTACCTCTTCTTGCCCTTCGAGTACGTCCCGCCCGGGAGCCCGGGCAGCAGCCACCTGCTCTACTCGCTTTACACGCCGATCATCGGAGTGCTCTTCGGGCTGACAATATTCGCCATCGGTGCCGGGACGATCGCGTATGCGAAGGATCTGCTACCGCACGAGACTGCGGTGCAGGAGCGCCACATCGGTGGCTCAGCACAGGTCGACCGGCTGACCACCGGCGCGATCCTGGCCGACTCCGCCGCCCGCAGCCACATCGGTCGACGATCCTTGATCAAACGAGCGGCGGCCCTCGGTGTCGGCGTTTTCGGCATCGGACTCGGCGTCTTCGCCCTGGGCGGACTGGTGCGCAACCCGTGGAAGGGTGGCAGTCGCGCCGCGCTCTGGGTCACGCCATGGGCCTCGTACAACGGTGAGCCTGTGTTCCTTCGCTATGACTCCGAACAACTCAACCTGGCGCGGCCAGAAGACCTCGCAGCGGGCAGCATCGCAACGGTTTTCCCGTACAAGCGATCCTGGTCGGAGCAGCAGGCGCACGAGGCGCTGCGCGCATCCGACAGCCCGGTGATGCTCATCCGGTTGCATCCTGAGCAGGCGGCGCAGGTGATCCAGCGCAAGGGCCAGGTCAACTTCCACTACGGCGACTACTATGCGTACTCGAAGATCTGCACCCACCTGGGCTGTCCCGCTTCGCTGTACGAAGCTCAGGACGCTCGGTTGCTCTGCCCATGCCACCAATCGCAGTTCAACATGCTCGAGTACGCAAAGCCGATCTTCGGTCCCGCTACCAGGGCCTTGCCACAGCTGCACATCGACGTGAACGATGAGGGTTACTTCTACGCTAAGGGCGACTTCATCGAGCCCATAGGACCAGCGTTCTGGGAGCGGAGGTCATGAGCGCGATGACAACGCCGACCAAGGCGGGCAAGGCAGCCGACGAGCTCGATCAGCGATTTCACTTGGCCGCCGGCATGCGCCGGCAGATCAACAAGGTTTTCCCGACGCACTGGTCATTCATGCTCGGCGAGATCGCCCTGAACACCTTCATCGTGCTGCTGCTGTCCGGGACGTATCTCACACTGTTCTTTGACCCCTCGATGGAGGACGTCAAGTACAACGGCGTCTACCCGGGCCTGCGTGGGATCGAGATGTCCCGGGCGTACGAGTCGACCTTGCAGCTGTCTTTCGATGTCCGTGGTGGGCTGTTCATCCGCCAGGTGCATCACTGGGCGGCATTGCTGTTCGTCGCCGCCATCGTGGCCCACATGTTCCGTACCTTCTTCACCGGTGCGTTCCGTAAGCCGCGCGAGACAAACTGGGCGATCGGCGTCACCATCGCGATCCTGGCCGGGCTTGAGGGCCTGACCGGCTATTCCCTGCCTGACGACCTGCTCTCCGGGACCGGGCTGCGGATCATCTCGGCGATCATCATGTCGCCACCCGTAATCGGCACCTGGATGCAGTGGGCGATCTTCGGCGGCGAGTTCCCCGGTAACCTGATCATTCCCCGGTTCTTCATCGTCCACGTGCTGCTGATCCCGGGCATCTTGCTTGCGCTCATCGCCGTGCACCTCGGGCTCGTCTGGTATCAGAAGCACACGCAGTTCCCGGGGCCCGGACGCACCGAGCGCAATGTGGTCGGCGTCCGTATCCTGCCGGTCTTCGCGACGAAGGCCAGCGGCTTCGCGCTGACGAACATCGGTGTGATCTGCCTCCTGGCTGGGGTGTTCCAGATCAACCCGATCTGGAACTTCGGCCCCTATAACCCTGCTCAGGTCTCGGCGGCGTCGCAGCCCGACTGGTATGTCGGTTGGCTCGACGGTTCGACCCGGCTTTGGCCAGCCTGGGAAATTTACCTGGGCAACTACATGATCCCCGCGTCGTTCTGGCCGACGATGGTGATCCCCGGCATCATGTTCGGCCTAGCCTTCGCCTACCCCGGGATTGAGCGCAAGCTCACTAAGGACAACGCATCGCACAACCTGCTGCAGCGCCCGCGGGACGTGCCGGTGCGAACTGGCTTGGGCATGATGGCGGCCTCGTTCATGTTCGTGCTGTTGCTCTCCGGTGGCAACGACGTCATCGCGTACACATTCGATATCTCGTTGAATGCCACCACCTGGGCCGGTCGCATCGGTCTGCTGCTGCTACCACCGATCGCGTACTACCTCACCTACCGGATCTGCCTTGGTCTGCAGCGCGCCGATCGGGCCATCCTGGAACACGGTATTGAGACTGGCATCATCAAGCGCCTACCACACGGTGAGTTCATCGAACTTCATCAGCCCCTCGGCGGAGTCGACGAGCACGGCCACCCCCTTCCACTGGACTACCAGGGTGCCCGGGTGCCCAAGCGGATGAACCAACTCGGTTCCGCTGGCGCTCCGGTTCCTGGATCCACCTTCCGCCCAGATCCTGCGGAGCAGACGAGGGCGCTGGAGGAGGCTCGTCACAACGCCAGCACCGGGAACGGCGTCAGCCCCAACGGCAGCAAAAATGGCTCGAGACGAACGGCATCCAGCCGTCCCCGGCAGCTCAACGACTGACCGGGAGATCGTTCCTGGGCGCCGTGAACTCGACAAGACGGACGTTCCGCCCGGACAAAAAGGTCTGTGCCGTCGAGTTCACGACACGAACCGACCGCTTACTCCGACCTCGGGCTGACGTGGTACTCGAAGACCAGTCCGCCCACCGTTCCGAGGATCAGTGCGATGCCGATAGCCACCATCCACCACAGGTCGAAAGCCAATGCGAGCCCGATCACGCTGGCCGAGCCGGCCATCCCGATCGGCCAGTAGCTACCCGGTGAGAAGAAGCCGAGCTCACCAGCACCGTCCGAAATCTCGGCTTCGACGTTGTCTTCGGGGCGCATCAGGACTCGCCGGGAGACGAATCGGAAGTAGGTGCCGATGATAAGCGTCAACCCACCGGTCAGCGCGATCGCTACAGACCCGACCGGCTCCCCATGTGACCACAGGCCGTAGATCACCGCGGAGAGGAAGAAGAACGCTGTGATGAGCTCGAAGATCCGCGCCTCGACTCTCATGGTGCTGCCTCACTTCCGAACCTGCCGACGGATCCGCTCGATGCTGAAATTTAATGGCCTTCCTGGGCCTGGTGGACCTGGCGTTCGCCGCGGTCAGTGTTGAACGGGGAGGTGGTCACTGCCTCGGGGGCGCACAGTGCGCCACAGTTCAGCTGCGCGAGCGCCTCACCAGCCGTGTATGACCGGTGGGTCTGCGGATTAGTCTGAGTCCGCAGGGCCAGATAACGGTCGAAAAGGTTCGGAGGCAACGCCCGAAGCTCGAAGTTCATCATCGAGTGGTAGGTGCCACACAGCTCGGCGCACCGGCCGACGAAAGCGCCTTGACGCTGCACTGTGGTCTGGAAAACGTTGTCGGTATCGTTTTTCTCAGGACGCGGGAAAACGTCGCGCTTGAACAGGAAATCTGGGATGTAGAACGAGTGCAGCACGTCTGTGGACTCAATCCGGTACTCCACGACCCGATTGGTCGGCACTACCAGCAGCGGGATGGTGCTTGACGAGCCGACGGTGGACAACGGTTCGCCGTCGGCCGTCCTCCGGACCTGGTAGTCGCCACCCTTGCCGGGTTTGTCCTGGAGGTACTGGAATTCCCAGTTCCATTGGAAGCCGATCACCTTTACCCGCAGGGCGGGGTTGTCGACTTTGGCCATGACGAAATTCTGCGCTGTCACCGTGTAGTAAAAAAGCACTGCGACGATCACGAAAGGGATGACCGTGTAGATGATCTCCAGAGGCAGATTGTACTGGGTCTGCCTGGGCATATTGTCAGACTTCTTGCGGTGAAAGATCACTGTCCAGCCGATTAGACCTGCGACAATCGCGCCGACTACCAGCGCGGCCACAGTCGCCCAGATCCACAGATCGCGCATCCGCTCGGCCTGTGGGGTGACCCCCTCTGGCCATCCGAACGAGAAGGCCTGATATACCGAACACCCGCTAGACAGGAAGGTAACCATCCCGGCAAGTGCGGCTACCTTCAGTAGCCGAACCGCTCGGGACCGGACCACACCGATCACGCTTTGTTCCTCCTCGTCGCCCGATGCGGCCAGGCATTCCACTGGCCCGAGCCTAAACCAGCGCGACCGCCAGACCTCGCCCGGGGCGCATGGTTCGGTACCCCACGGTCATACTGGGCCGCCGGGGGGCTTGCCAGCCGAGCGTACGGTCGCTGATGAGAGGGGCGGAACGCGTGTGCGGGTTGCTGGGACTACTCACGGCGCAGCAGGACGCGGCACAGCGGCAGGCGGACGTGATCGCTGCGCTGCGCTGCCAGCGTCATCGCGGACCCGACGAGACCGGGACCTGGCACGACGCTGATGTGGTCCTCGGGTTCAACCGGCTGTCCATCATTGATCTCGACCACTCCCACCAGCCGCTGCGTTGGGGTCCGCCCGACGCGCCGGAGCGCTATACGATCCTGTTCAACGGGGAGATCTACAACTACATCGAGCTCCGTGCGGAGCTGCAACAGGAACCCTACGATGCGCAGTTCGTGACTGAGGGTGACACCGAGGTCGTTCTCGCGGCATACCACCACTTCGGGCCGGCTGCCGTACAGCGGCTGCGGGGAATGTTCGCCTTCGTCATCTGGGATTCGCAGCGAAGGGTCGCGTTCGGTGCGCGCGATCCCTTCGGTATCAAACCGCTGTTCAGCTGCTCCGGGCCAGGCGGGATGGCGTTCGCGAGCGAGAAGAAAAGCCTGCTTGAGCTGGCGCCGTCGTTGGGAGTATCGACGGAACTAGACCGTCGAGCACTGCAGCATTATCTGACTCTGCAATACGTGCCCGAGCCGGCAACCCTGCACAGCGGCATCAGGCGGATCGAGTCCGGCACCTTGTTCACCGTCTCCCCCGGCGGCACGTTGCTCACGGAGCGTTATTTTCATCCGCATTTCCGGCCCCGCGAGATCCGATCGGAAGCCGACACGCGAGCGTTGCACGATGACATCACCGCGGCGATGCGGGACTCGGTCGCCAAGCACATGCGGGCAGACGTCACCGTCGGCGCCTTTCTGTCGGGTGGGATCGACTCCACCGCCATCGCCGCGCTGGCCCGCGAACATAATCCGGATCTGATCACGTTCACCAGCGGCTTCGAGCGCGCGGGTTACTCGGAGGTGGACGTAGCTGCAGAATCGGCTGCCGCGATCGGGGTACGGCACGTGGTTCGCACCGTCTCAGCCACCGAACTGGCTGAGGCGTTGCCGCTGATCGTGTGGTATCTCGATGATCCGGTGGCCGACCCTGCGCTGGTGCCGCTGTGGTTCATCGCCCGGGAGGCGAGGAATCACGTCAAAGTTGTGCTGTCCGGGGAGGGCGCCGACGAGCTTTTCGGTGGCTACACCATCTACCGGGAACCGCTGTCGCTGGCCGCGTTCGAGAGGGTGCCAGGTGGGCTCCGCCGCACGTTGGGTCGGATCTCCACGCGGATACCGGAGGGCGTGCGCGGCAAGGATCTGCTGCGTCGGGGCGCATTGACGCTGGAGCAGCGGTATTACGGCAACGCGCGGATCTTCCGGGACGATCAGCTGCGCGGCGTACTCCGCGGCTACGACCCGAGTATCTCTCACTCCGACGTGACCAGGGACCCCTACGCCGCTTCAACCGGCTGGGACCCGGTTGCTCGCATGCAACACGTGGACCTGTTCACCTGGCTGCGTGGCGACATCCTGGTCAAGGCCGACAAGGTGACCATGGCCAACTCCCTGGAGCTACGGGTGCCCTTCCTCGATCCAGAGGTATTCCGGGTGGCTTCCACCATCCCGCTCAGAGAGAAGATCACGCGCGAGACAACGAAGCACGCGCTGCGCCAGGCGCTGCGCGATATCGTGCCTGGACACGTACTGAATCGGCCCAAACTGGGTTTCCCGGTGCCGATCCGGCACTGGCTGCGTGATGATCTGTACGACTGGGCCCGCAACATCATCGACGACTCGGGCACCGCGGAGTTTCTCGACCTCGCGGCGGTGCACCGGATGCTAGACGAGCACCGCGCGGGTCCGCGAGATCACAGCCGGCGGATCTGGGCTGTAGTGATCTTCATGCTATGGCACGGCATCTTCATCGAGCAGCGGATTGTTCCCGTCGTGCCAGAGCCGCGCTATCCCGTGCACGTATAACACGTGCACGGGAAGCCGATAGCCGAGTTAGTTGAACGAGTCCCCGCAGGCACACGAGCCACCTGCGTTGGGGTTGTCGATGGTGAAGCCCTGCTTCTCGATCGTGTCCACAAAATCGATCACAGCGCCCTGTAGGTACGGCACGCTCATCCGGTCGACAACGACGCCGAGACCGTTGAAGTCGCGCATAGCATCGCCGTCGAGCGAGCGCTCATCGAAGAAAAGCTGGTAGCGAAGCCCGGCACATCCACCCGGCTGCACCGCGATGCGTAGGTGCATGTCGGTGCGGCCCTCTTGGTCGAGCAGCGCCTTCGCCTTGGCGGCGGCGGCGGTGGTGAGCTCGACACCATGAGTAGACACCTCGGTGCCGACGGTGTTCTCGACGGTCATGACTCTCCCTGGGATTTCGGCGCTCGGCACGGACGGGTATTTCTAGCCTACTCGAACGTCCGCGACCGACGGGTGATTCCGTGCCCCCATGGTGACACAGTCCGCGTTCATCGCCCTCCCCAGCAGATGAAGGGCTTACCCGGTCCTTGGCCTAGGCTGGGCACCGTGAGGTTCCTGCGCGGCGATACCGGCTCCGGAGCCACCGAGCCTGAGCCTGAGCCAGCGGTGGAGGCAGAAGCCGACGCGGATGATGTAAGCCCGCGAGCCCGCAACGTCGGCAAGGGCCGGCCCACCCCGAGCCGCCGAGAGGCCGAGGGCCGCAAGCGCGGCCCGGCGCCTCCCCCACCGCGTACTCAGCGCGAAGCGTTACGCCGGATGCGCGGATCCAAGGAAGAACGCCGCAACGCCGCGGCGGACCGCCGGGAACGCATGTTGGCGGGGGACGAGAAGTATCTGCTGGCTCGTGACCGTGGCCCGGTCAAGGCCTACGTGCGAGATCTGGTGGATTCTCGGCGCCATCTCGCGGGCGCATTCATGCCGCTGGCCCTGCTGGTGATCGTGGTGATCCTGGTACCGGCGCCGATCGTGCAACAGTATGTGTCGCTGGTATCGATGGCGATGCTCCTTGCCATAATCGTCGAGGGAGTACTGCTGGGCCGAACAGTCACACGTCGCGTCCGCGGGCGATTTCCCAACACGTCGGAGTCCGCGGCGAGCCTCGGTTTTTACGCGATGACCCGAGCGACCCAGCTGCGCCGGCTGCGAGTGCCCAAGCCTCGAATCGATCGCGGGGACCCGATCCCGTAACCGGGTCCGCCTCGCTGGGCTGACTACGGTCGCAGGCTCATCGGACCATAAACGACAGACTCCCCGTCGAGCAGGGTGACCGCCGCAACGCCATGGTCGAGCAAACTCTGCCATTCCAGGCTGAGCCACTCCTCGGCATCGATCTGATCGCCGAAAGTGATGTCCGGGCCGGGTATCTGGCTGCCGTGCACACCCTGGTACTGCCACCGCAGGGCCATCGCATACTCCCCATCTGCTGCCGTCGATGCAGGATGCCTGACGGTAGCGTCAGGCAGGTGCGGACGCTGGTGCTCGGTGGTGCGCGCTCAGGTAAGTCCGCCTATGCCGAGGGACTACTGCGCGACGTGCAGGTGGACTACCTGGCAACCGCCCGGCGCCAGCCTGACGACGATGACTGGGAAGCGAGAATCTCCGCGCACGTCGCTCGCAGGCCGCCGGGCTGGCACACCGGTGAGCCGGCCGACCTTCCCGCCGTCCTCCGCGCCGCCGGCGGGTTCCCGGTGTTGGTTGACGACATCGCGACCTGGTTGACCGGTGAGCTGGACGACGCGGGCGCCTGGGACGGCGGCGCGCAACCGCTGCTGGCCTGCCGCGCGCGGTGCGCTGAGCTGGTGTCGGCGGTGGCGGGATGCCGAGTCCGGCTGGTACTGGTGAGTGCGGAGGTCGGGCTTGGCGTCGTACCGCCGACCCACGCCGGGCGGCTGTTCCGCGACGAGCTGGGCGCGCTCAATGCCGAACTCGCCGCGGTATGTGACGAGGTCGTGCTCGTGGTGGCCGGGCTTACCGTCAAGCTGCGCTGATCGGTATCGCCCGGCACCGCCAGAACGCACGATGGATGGGCAAGGATGGGCCAGGCGACGAACCCCGAACACCCAGGAGCAACGAGTGCAGTTCCCCAGAATTACGCCACCCGACCAGCAAGCCCACCGCGAAGCGGTGGCCCGCCATGAGCAGCTCACCAAGCCGCCGGGCTCGTTGGGCCGTCTCGAGGAGTTGGGGGTGTGGGCGACCGCCTGCCAGGGGGCCTGCCCGCCGCACCCGTTCGTCCGCCCGCAGGTCGTGGTGTTCGCCGGAGACCACGGCATCGCCGGGTACGGAGTCTCCGCCTACCCCAGCGAGGTCACCCAGCAGATGGTGGGCAACTTCCTCAGCGATGGGGCGGCGGTGAACGTGCTCGCCGCGGTGGCCGGGGCGTCGGTGCGGGTGGTCGATGTGGCGGTGGATTGCGACCCGGACACTGCCAGCGCACCGCCGCTGGTCACCAGGCACAAGGTTCGCCGGGGCAGCGGCGCGATCCACCTGCAAGATGCCCTCACCGACGCCGAAGTGGCTCAGGCGCTGGACGCCGGCGTGGCGATCGCCGACGAGGAGGTCGACCGCGGCGCCGACCTGCTGATCGCGGGTGACATGGGAATCGGCAACACCACCCCCGCTGCGGTACTCGTCGCGGCGCTCACCGGGACCGAACCGGTGGC
The DNA here is from genome assembly GCA_025924655.1 of Pseudonocardiaceae bacterium. Taxonomy (GTDB): domain Bacteria; phylum Actinomycetota; class Actinomycetes; order Mycobacteriales; family Pseudonocardiaceae. Next base: position 10,603 of record JAICHZ010000011.1, read on the forward strand.
GGTGGTGGGCCGCGGCACCGGAATCGATGATGCCGGCTGGATGCGTAAGGCTGCGGCGATCCGGGACGCATTGCGCCGGGCCCGCCCGTTCATCAACGATCCGGTCGCGCTGGTGCGCACCGCCGGCGGTGCCGATATCGCGGCAGTGGCCGGGTTCCTGGCCCAAGCCGCGGTTCGGCGCACTCCGGTGATTCTCGACGGCGTGGTCGTCGGGGCCGCAGCAATGGTCGCCGAGGAGCTCGCGCCGGGAGCGCGGCAGTGGTGGGTGGCCGGGCACCGATCGGTCGAACCCGCGCATACCTTGGCGCTGGAGCATCTGGAGTTGGCACCAATCCTCGATCTCGGAATGCGACTGGGCGAGGGTTCGGGGGCGGTGGTCGCGTTGCCACTGCTGCAGATGGCGGTGCGGGTGCTCGCCGAGATGGCCACGTTCGCCGACGCCGGCGTCTCCGGGCCGGCAGATGCGCCGTTGCCCACGGGGTGAGCAGTGGACTGCGCCTCGCCGTGTCCTGGTTGACGATCCTGCCGACCGGCAGGTCTGTCGAGGTGGATCGGACAGTCGCGCGCCGGGCGCTGTACTGGGCACCCCTGGTCGGCGCCGCGTTGGGTGTGCTGGCCGTGGGACTGCTGGCCGCGCTGCATGCCGTGGGCACTCCATCGTTGCTGGCCGGGCTGGTCGTGGTGGCGGCGCTAGCCGGGCTGACGCGGGCAATGCACCTCGACGGGCTGGCCGACACCGCTGACGGGCTGGGCTGCTACGCCGGGCCGAAACGGGCTCTGGAGGTGATGCGGGACGGGGCGACCGGGCCGTTCGGAGTGATCGCACTGGTACTGGTGCTGACGACGCAGGCAGCCGCACTCGGGGTACTCGCCCAGATGGGGCGGCCGATCGCGGTGGTGCTGGCGCTGGTCGCCGGGCGGGCCGCCTTCAGCTGGTGCGCCCGGACCGGGGTGCCACCGGCCCGTCCCACCGGGTTGGGAGCCTTGGTGGCAGACAGCCAGCCACCCGCCGTCCCAGCGGCCTGGGCAGCATTCCTGCTGGCCGTCGGCCTGCTAGCGGTCCCAAAACGCCCCTGGCAGGGTGCACTAGCCGTTGCTGTCGCCGCCCTGGCGGTGCTGGCCATCTCAGCCCACACCAGCCGCAGATTCGGCGGCGTCACCGGCGACGTCCTAGGCGCCGCCGCCGAACTGTCCACCACCGTGATCCTCGCCGTCTGCGCGCTCGGTTGACCGCATTCAGCGGGCTCAGCGGGGTAAACACGTACCGAATAACCACGCTGAGCCCGCTGAATGCGGGACGTGACGTTAGGTGAGGGGGACCATCCAGTTGTGGATGTCGGGGGCGGCGCCGCGTTGGATTGCGGTGAGAGAGGCACGCAGCGCTGTGGTGATCGGGCCGGGTGTGCCGCTGCCGATGGTGAACTCGCCGCTGGCATGCGCGACCCGCCCGACCGGCGTGATCACCGCGGCAGTGCCGCAGGCGAAGACCTCCGAGATGTCCCCGGCCTGAACGCCCTTCTCCCATTCCTCGGTGGAGATCCGTCGCTCCTCGGCGGATAACCCGTGGTCCCGGGCCAGGGTGAGCAGGGAGTCGCGGGTGATCCCAGGCAGCAACGCGCCGGTGAGCTCAGGGGTCACCAACCGGGCTTGGCTGCCCTCTCCGAAGACGAAGTAGAGGTTCATCCCGCCCATTTCCTCCACCCAACGCCGCTCCACCGCGTCCAGCCATACGACCTGGTCGCAGCCCTTGTCAGCGGCTTGCTGCTGGGCCAGCAGCGAGGCGGCGTAGTTGCCGGCGAACTTGGCGGCGCCGGTACCGCCGGGCGCGGCCCGGACATACTCGCTGCACAGCCACACGCTCACCGGCTTGAGCCCACCGCGGAAGTACGGTCCGGCCGGCGAAGCGATCACCAGGTACCGGTAGGACGTCGCGGGTCGAACCCCGAGACTCACTTCGGTGGCAAACAACATCGGTCGCAGGTACAACGAGTCCTCACCGCCAGCGGCCGGCACCCAGCCGATGTCGGCGCGCACCAGTTCCCGCAGTGAACCGACGAAAAGCTCGTCAGGCAGCTCTGGCATCGCCATCCTGCGGGCCGAGGCGCGGAGCCGGGCGGCGTTGGCCAGCGGCCGGAAGCTGGCCACGGTGTCATCCGGCTGCCGGTAGGCCTTGAGGCCTTCGAAGACCGCCTGCCCGTAGTGCAGCACCATGGTGGCCGGGTCCATCACAAGCTGCCGGTACGGGCCGATCTGGAGATCGTGCCAGCCACGCCCGGCAGTCCAGCAGATCTCGACCATGTGGTCGGTGAAGTAGCGCCCGAAGCCTGGCGCGGCGAGCATCTCCGCCCGCTGTTGCGGTGTCGTCGGCGCCGGATGCGGCAGCCGGGTGAACAGTGGTGCGGCACTCATGACCAGCACGGTATCCCGTCGTGCGCAGGAATGGTAGGACGTCCCACTACTTTACTGCGGGTGGTCCTGCCCCGCACTCCACGCGCCGGTCAGGCGGCTCAGCGCACGCGCGAAGGGACGAAGGGCGGTTTGATGACCTCGCAAGGCAGCGCCCGGCCACGGACGTCGACCTCGACGCGGTCCCCGAGTCGCACGCCGGGATCGAGTAGCGCCAGCGCGATCCCGGTGCTCAGAGTCGGCGAGAAGGTTCCCGAGGTGATCTCCCCCACTGGCACACCCGTCGCGGACCGCACTGCCATATGCGGTCGCGGCACCCCACGCCCAGTGGCGCGTAGCCCGCGCAACCGCCGCGACGGACCGCGCTCTCGCTCGGCGAGTAACGCCTCCCGTCCCCAGAACGCCGGCTTGTGCCAGCCGATCGCCCACGAGACACCACCCTGCAGCGGCGTGACGTCGAGGCCTAGATCCTGGCCGTGCAGGGGATAACCCATCTCGGTGCGTAGGGTGTCGCGGGCCCCGAGCCCGCACGCCCGACCACCGAATGGGCCGGCGGCGGCGAGCAGCGCCTCCCACAGGGCCGGCGCGTGCTGCCAGGACGGCAACAGTTCATAGCCACGCTCGCCGGTGTAGCCGGTACGGCCCACCCGCAGCGCCGCGCCGTCGTGGTCGACGTCGGCGAAGGCCATGTAGTCGAGGCCGGCGACGGTCAATCCCACGGCGGCGAGTAACTCCGCCGAGCGTGGTCCCTGCACCGCCAGCACCGCATACTCCTGGTGCTGGTCGAGCACCCGTACCGGCTGGGGCGCGGCTGCGGCGAGCCGTCGACCGACCTCCATGGTGTTCCCGGCATTCGGCACGCAGAACACCTCATCGGGACCGACCAGGTAGACGATGAGATCGTCCACCACGCCACCGTCCTCGGCGCAGCACAAGGTGTACAGGGCCTGTCCTGGGACGATTTTGGCGAGGTCAGCGGTGAGGCAGGAGTTGACGAACTCAGCCGCCCCCGGGCCGACGACGTTGATCTTGCCCAGATGGCTGACGTCGAAAACACCGACCGCCTCACGTACCACGGTGTGTTCGGCGACAACGCCTCCGCCGGCGTAGCTGATCGGCATTTCCCATCCGCCGAACGCTCCCAAGGTGGCGCCGACCTCGACGTGCGAGGTGTGCAGGGGTCCGCGGTGCAGGTCGGTAGTCACGACTATGGAACGCTACCTCTACTGGGACACCGCTCCACACCGGACGCGTTCAATCCTCTGACGAGATCAACGAGGAGATCACCGTGACCACCCCGACGCTGCGCCTTACCGACGCGTCGGTGACCACCGCGACCGTGGATGCCCTTGTGGTGGGGACCATGTGCGGCGAAGGGGGGCCGCTGCTCCTGCCGGGCAGCGCTGAGGTCGATGCGGCGTTCGACGGAGCACTGCGCGATCTGCTCGCCATGCTCGGTGCCAAGGGCAAGGCCGACGAGGTGATCAAGGTACCTACGCGCGGAGCAATCAGCGCTCCGTTGCTGATCGCCACCGGACTCGGCGAGGTCAACGGTCAGCCCACCAGCGAGCAGCTGCGCCGAGCCGCTGGCGCAGCATCCCGCGCGCTGGCCGGCACCGCCCGGGCCGTCACCACCTTGTCCCGGATCGACCTGGCCGCCGTCGCGGAGGGCACCGCCCTGGGCAGCTACGCGTTCACCGCCTACCGATCCCACAACGGCGACGGGCCGCTGGGCGAGATGGACCTGTCGGTGCCGTCGGCCAGCAGCGCAGAAGCCAGAGCCGACCTGGCCCGGGCCGTCGCCATCGCCGAAGCGGTGACCGCTGCCCGGGACCTGGTGAACACCCCGCCCAACGATCTTTACCCGGCTTCGTTCGCCGATCGCGCGGTGACGATGGCACAGGCGGCCGGCCTGCGCACCGAGGTGCTTGACGAGAAGGCACTGCGGCGCCACGGATACGGCGGCATCCTGGGCGTCGGCGGCGGCTCGTCTCGTCCGCCACGGCTGGTCCGGCTGCACTACTCGCCGGCCGCCTCCAAGGCGAAAGTGGCCCTGGTCGGCAAGGGAGTCACCTTCGACACCGGCGGCATCTCGATCAAGCCGGCGGCGAAGATGGAAGAGATGACCATGGACATGGCGGGGGCCGCCGCCGTGGTCGTCACCACGGTGCTCGCCGCCCGGCTGGAACTTCCGGTGGAGGTGATCGCCACCGTACCGATGGCCGAGAACATGCCTTCAGCCACCGCTTACCGGCCCGGTGACGTCCTGACGATGTACGGCGGCACCACCGTCGAAGTGCTCAACACCGATGCCGAGGGGCGGCTGATTCTCGCCGACGCGCTGGTCCGAGCGGCGCAGGACGCCCCGGACTATCTCATCGACACCGCCACCCTCACCGGCGCCCAGATCGTCGCGCTGGGCAACCGCACCGCGGGGATCATGGGTACTCCAGAGTTCCGCGACCGGGTCACCGCGATCTCCCAGCAGGTCGGGGAGAACGGCTGGGCGATGCCGCTGCCGGAACACCTGCGCTCCGATTTGGACTCCAAGCTCGCTGACATCGCCAACGTGGCGAGCCATCGCTGGGGCGGCATGCTCACCGCTGGCGTGTTCCTGTCCGAGTTCGTCGCCGATGACATCCCGTGGGCGCATCTGGACATCGCTGGCCCTGCCTACAACACCGGCTCACCGTGGGGATACACCGGCAAGGGCGGCACCGGGGTACCGGTGCGCACTCTGGCCGCGGTCCTCGCGGACATCGCCGACAAAGGCTGATCACCGTTCCGAGGCGCAGAGGCGCCTTACGCGCCAATCCCGCCAGCTCAAAGGACCTAGCGAGGACCATCACTGGTGATATCGCCCACGTCTGCGGTGGTCTGGCTGTGGTGACAAGATGGCCCTGGCGCGCAATAGGACTTCACCGACGTCTGCCCCAGGAGCGTCTCAGTGACAGAGACTTCAGCAAGCACCGCCGATCTGGTGATCCTCGGTGGCGGCTCGGGTGGCTACGCGTGCGCCCTGCGTGCTGCCCAGCTCGGTCTGTCGGTCGTGCTGGTAGAGAAAGACAAGCTCGGTGGCACCTGCCTGCACCGTGGCTGCATCCCCACCAAAGCGCTGCTGCAGGCTGCTGAGGTCGCCGACGCTGCTCGCGACGGCCACCAGTTCGGGGTGAAGACCGCGCTAGAGGCCATCGACATGGCCGGCGTCAACAAATACAAGGACGGCGTCGTCGCCAAGATGTTCAAGGGCCTGCAGGGGTTGATTTCCTCCCGAGGGATCCGCTACGTCGAGGGCACCGGCCGGTTCGTCGCGCCGGACACCGTCGACGTCGATGGGCAGCGCTATACCGGGCACAGCGTTGTGCTGGCAACCGGTTCCTACGCCAGGTCCCTACCCGAGCTGGAGATCGGCGGCCGGTTCATCACCAGCGATCAGGCGCTGAACCTCGACTTTGTGCCGGACCGCGTGGTGGTGTTGGGCGGCGGCGTCATCGGCGTCGAGTTCGCCAGCGTGTGGCGCTCCTTCGGGGCGGAGGTGACCGTCGTCGAGGCGCTGCCACGGCTGGTCCCCGCCGAGGACGATTTCTGCTCCAAGCAACTGGAGCGAGCTTTCCGGCGGCGAGGTATCACCTTCAAAACCGGGGTGCGGTTCACCGGTGCGACCCAGTCCGACTCCGGAGTCACTGTGAGCCTGGAGTCCGGGGAGCAGCTCGAGGCCGATCTGCTACTGGTCGCCGTGGGTCGCGGACCGAACACCGCCGAGGCCGGGTACGCGGAAGCCGGCGTGGCGATGGACCGCGGCTTCGTGCTCACCGACGAGCGGCTGCGCACCAACCTCCCGGCGGTCTATGCGCTGGGCGACATCGTGCCCGGGCTACAACTCGCCCATCGGGGGTTCGCTCAGGGCATCTTTCTCGCCGAGGACATCGCTGAGCGTAGCCCTGCCCCGATCGACGAAGACGGTATCCCGCGGGTGACCTACTGCGAGCCGCAGGTAGCTTCGGTCGGCCTCACCGAAGCGCTGGCCAAGGACCGCCACGGAGACATCGAGACGATCGTTTACGACCTGGCCGGCAACGGACGCAGCCAGATCCTGCAGACCAGGGGCGCGATCAAGCTGGTACGCGCCAAGAACGGTCCGGTAGTGGGAGTGCATATGGTCGGCGACCGAGTCGGCGAGCTGATCGGTGAGGCCCAGTTGATCGTCAACTGGGAGGCCTACCCGGAGGACGTCGCTGCGCTGGTGCATGCCCACCCCACGCAGAATGAGGCGCTCGGTGAGGCGCACCTCGCCCTGGCCGGCAAGCCGCTGCACGCGCACGGCTGACAACTACTTGCGGATACCTGCGGAAAACTGAGGGGTCGAGGCGACAGATGGCGTACTCCGTGGCGATGCCTGCGCTGGGCGAGAGTGTCACCGAAGGAACGGTGACGCGCTGGCTGAAAAACGAAGGTGACACCGTTGAGGTGGACGAACCTTTGGTCGAGGTGTCCACCGACAAGGTCGACACCGAGATCCCCTCACCGGCGGCCGGCGTGCTGCAGCGGATCGTTGTACCCGCGGACGAGACCGTCGAGGTCGGCGCGGAACTCGCCGTGATCGGTGACTCCGCCGCTGCGCCCAAGTCCACGCCGGCCGAGTTGCCTCCGCCGGTCAGTCGGCCCCCTTCGGCGCAACCACCGCCCCGGCCAGCCCCGTCCCCTGGTTCCGGGACCGCCGTGACGATGCCCGCGCTGGGTGAAAGCGTCACCGCGGGAACGGTGACCCGGTGGCTCAAGCAGGTCGGTGACACCGTGGCAATGGATGAACCTCTCGTCGAGGTATCCACCGACAAGGTCGACACCGAGATCCCCTCCCCGGTTGCGGGCACCGTACTGGAGATCATCGCTGCGCAAGACGAGACTGTCGCCATCGGCGCCACCCTAGCCACGGTAGGCGACAGTGACGGTCCGAGCGCGGCGCCGGCGCCAAGCACACCGGATCCATCCCCACCACGCGCCGAGCCAGAGCAGCCCGCCGACCGGACCGCGGCATCGGGTGTCAGCGGGTACGACGGGGCGGCGGGCGGCGCGCCGTATGTGACACCACTGGTCCGCAAGCTCGCAAGCGAGCACGGTGTTGACCTGTCAACCGTGCAGGGTACTGGCGTCGGTGGCCGGATCCGCAAGCAGGATGTACTCGCTGCTGTCGAAACGCCTGAGCCTGAGCCGGCTGCGCCGCTGCCACCGCCGGCCACGCCCGAACCGCAGAAACCGCCGCCCACCGCGGCACCTCGCACGGCTGAGCTACCGGCAACGGTCTCCGAGCTGCGCGGCGCAACCGAGAAGATGTCCCGGATGCGCAGCGTCATCGCCAAGCGGATGGTCGAGTCGCTACAGATCTCCGCGCAGCTCACCACCGTGGTGGAGGCTGACATCACCCGTCTTGCCCGGTTGCGCGACCGAACCAAGAGGGACTTCGAGGCCCGAGAAGGCGTCAAGCTGTCGTTCCTGCCATTCTTCGCCCGCGCCACGGTCGAGGCACTCAAGCAATACCCAAAGGTCAACGCCTCGATCGACACCGATAAGGGCGAAATCACCTACCACGGCGCGGAGCACCTCGGCATTGCCGTGGACACCGAACGCGGCCTGCTCGTGCCGGTGATCCACGAGGCGGGTGATCTCAACATCGCCGGACTGGCTCGCCGGATCGCCGACCTCGCCGAGCGGACCAGGACGAACAAGATCACCCCCGATGAGATGAGCGGCGGCACGTTCACCCTCAGCAACACCGGCTCGCGAGGGGCGCTGTTCGACACACCGATCATCCTGCAACCGCAGGTCGGGATTCTCGGTACGGGCAGTGTGGTCAAACGACCGGCCGTGCTCGCCGGCGAGGACGGCGACACGATCGCAGTTCGCTCGATCATGTACCTGGCGCTGTCCTACGATCACCGGCTCGTCGACGGAGCAGACGCCGCCCGATTCCTCAACACCATCAAACAGCGCCTCACCGACGCCGTATTCGAGCTGTAACACTGCCCCGCTCAGACCGCCATTCGGCTCCGAATAGCGGTTTTGAGCTCTTCAGGATCGCAATTCGGAGCCGAATGGCGGTCCGGTAGGAGAAGATTCACATGCGCGTTGCGATTGCGGGGTCGTCGGGGTTGATTGGTAGTGCGTTGGTGGGATTGTTGCGGCAGGTGGGTCATGACGTGGTTCGGTTGGTGCGGGGGCGGGCGGGTAATCCGGACGAGCGGGCTTGGGACCCGTCGGCGGCAACGATGGACGCCGGCACGTTGGACGGCGTCGACGCAGTGGTCAACCTGTGCGGCTCGGCGATGGCCGATCGACGCTGGTCTGGGGAGTTCAAGCAGGCCATCCGGGACAGCCGGATCGCACCCACGGAGGTACTCGCCGCAGCGGTCGCTGAGCATCGGGTGCCGGTGCTGGTCAACGCCTCTGGGGTGGGTTACTACGGCGACACCGGAGACCGGGAGGTTGACGAGACCGCCCCGGCGGGTACGGGGTTTCTCGCGGGAGTCTGCCGTGACTGGGAGGCCGCCACGGCGACCGCGGAACGGGCCGGGGCACGCGTGGTGCGGCTGCGCACCGGCCTGGTGATCTCTCCGTCCGGCGGCTTGATGGGACAGCTCAAACCCCTGTTCGCGGTCGGGTTGGGTGGCAGGCTGGGCAGCGGGGCGCAGTACATGCCGTGGATTTCGCTGGCCGACGAAGTCGGTGCGATCCGCTTCGCCGTGGAACATGACGAGCTGTCCGGCCCGGTCAATCTCAGTGGCCCAGATCCGGTGACCAACCAGGAGTTCACCGAGGCGGTAAGTGAGGCGATGCACCGGCCGGCCGTGCTGACGGTGCCCGGTTTCGCGCTGCGCCTGATCCGCGGTGCAGAACTGGTGGACGAGATGGTGCTCACCGGGCAGCGCGCGGTGCCTGCGGTACTGCGCAGACACCGCTACCCCTTCCAGCATCCGACCCTGCCTGCGGCGTTGGCAGCTGCGCTGAAGTAGCCGATGGATGCCGCTGACTGGCGTAACCTCGCGTCCACGACGTCGCTACCCGATGGTCAGGTACACGGAGAAGGTGCAGGCAGTGAGCGGATGGAGCGCGGCCGACGTGGCCGATCAGGCCGGCCGCACAGTACTTGTCACCGGAGCCAACTCGGGTCTGGGCCTGCAGACCGCCATGGTGCTCGCCGGGCGCGGAGCGACGGTGCTGATGGCCTGCCGCGACCCGCAACGCGGGCGCGCGGCGTTGGACCGGGTGCGGGCCAAGTCCGGCGGAGCGGATGCCACGCTGATCCAGCTCGACCTGGCTGACCTCACCTCAGTCCGCAAGGCCGCAGACGAGGTCCGCACGATCACCGGGGACCGGTTGGACGTGCTGGTGAACAACGCCGGAGTGATGGCGTCTCCGCCGCGGCGCACCGCCGACGGCTTCGAGTTGCAGATCGGCACCAACCACCTCGGGCATGCTGCACTGACCTGGCTGCTGTCACCGGCGTTGCGACCCGGTGCCCGGGTAGTCACGGTATCCAGCCTCGCGCACCGGGGCGGTGGCCTGGACGTCGGTGATCTGAACTTCGAACACCGGCGATACAGCTCGGTCGCCGCGTACAGCGCGTCGAAGCTGGCCAATCTGCTGTTCACCTTCGAGCTGGACCGGCGGGCTCAAGGAGCCCAGCGAGACCTGTGCGTGGTCGCAGCCCATCCGGGCCTCACTGACACTGAGCTGGTGGCCAACACCACCCGGATGCGGCTAGCCAGGCCGTTCGCCGAGGTGGCGCGGTGGGGCAACAAGCTGGTCAGCCAGGGCGTCGTCGCGGGTACGTTGCCGCAGCTCTACGCGGCCACCGCAGCCGACGTCCGCAGTGGGGAGTACTTCGGCCCGACCAGCCTCGGGCAGACCAGGGGAGCCCCCGGCCGAGTCGCGGCGAGCCACGCCGCGCACAACGAGCACACCGCCTGGCTGCTCTGGGAACGCACCGCGGAGCTGACCGGCGTGACGCCGGACCCCGGGTAGGGTGGCACTGGTGACCACGCCAGCCCCACAATCCGGCTCCGGCGGGCGCAAACTGTTGCGCCTGGAGGTTCGCAACAGCGCAACACCGATCGAGCGCAAGCCGCCGTGGATCCGTACCCGGGCCACGATGGGACCGTCGTTTCGCGAACTGAAGAGCCTGGTGCGCAGGGAGGGACTGCACACCGTCTGCGAAGCCGCCGGCTGCCCCAATATCTACGAGTGCTGGGAGGACCGGGAAGCCACCTTCCTCATCGGCGGCGACCAGTGCACCCGGCGTTGCGACTTCTGCCAGATTGACACCGGCCGCCCCGCCCCGCTGGACCGCGACGAGCCGCGACGGGTCGCCGAATCTGTGCAGGCCATGGGGCTGCGCTACTCGACGGTCACCGGGGTGGCCCGGGACGATCTGCCCGACGGCGGCGCCTGGCTGTACGCCGAAACCGTCCGGCAGATTCACGCGCTCAACCCCGGCACCGGGGTGGAGCTGCTCATCCCGGACTTCACCGGCCGCGCCGAGCAGCTGCGCGAAGTGTTCGACGCCGCACCCGAGGTGTTAGCGCACAACCTGGAGACGGTGCCCCGGATCTTCAAGCGGATCCGGCCGGCGTTTCGCTACCAGCGGTCGCTGGACGTGCTGCGGGCTGCTTACGATGCCGGGCTGGTCACCAAGTCCAACCTGATCCTGGGTCTTGGCGAAGAAGCCGAGGAGGTCACCGCCGCGATGGCCGACCTGCGTTCGGCGGGATGCGAGCTGCTTACTCTCACCCAGTACCTCCGGCCCTCGGCTCGGCACCACCCGGTGGCGCGCTGGATCCCGCCGGCGGAGTTCGTCGAGCATGCCCACACCGCCGAGCTGATGGGCTTTACCGGGGTGCTCGCCGGACCTCTGGTTCGATCGTCCTACCGAGCCGGCCGGCTCTATGCGCAAGCCGTCGCGCACCGTGGAGGTCGGGTAGCCAAGCCTCGGTGATCTGCACGTATCCTATGAGTCATGCCCGCCAAACCGCCCCCGAAGCCGGCAGCTGCGACTAAGAACAAAGAGGCGGCGAAGGCCGCCAAGCTGGAGGCCCGCGCGGCGTCCAAGCAACGCCGGGCACAGGTCCTCGAGGCGTTCAATATTCAGCGCCGCGAGGACAAGGTCCTGCTGCCGTTGATGATCGGGGTGTTTCTAGGCATCACCGCGTTGGCGTTCGTGGTGGGATTCTTGTTCGGCCAGCAGTGGATCGCCCTACCGCTGGGAGTCACGCTCGGCGGGTTCGGCGCGATACTGATCTTCGGACGGCGCGTTCAACATAATGTGTTCGCCAAGGCAGAGGGCCAGCCCGGCGCTGCGGCCTGGGCACTGGAGAATTTGCGCGGTCAATGGAAGGTGACACCCGCGGTGGCGGGTACCACGCAACTCGACGCTGTGCACCGAGCCATTGGGCGACCCGGGGTCGTGCTGGTCGCCGAGGGAGCCCCGCACCGGCTCAAGCCACTCTTGGCACAGGAAAAGAAGCGAGTAGCGCGACTGATCGGTGACGTTCCGATTTATGACGTCACGGTGGGCAGCGGGGAAGACCAGGTTCCACTCGCCAAACTGCCCCGGCATCTCGCCAAACTGCCGCGCAATGTCGAGAAGGCGCAGATCGCCGTGCTGGAGAGCAAGCTGGCGATCCTCGCCACCCGCGGCGCCGCGATGCCCAAGGGCCCAATGCCGCCGGGCGCCAAGATGCGCAACGTGCAGCGCGCCGTGCGCCGGCGCTGAAACGCTCAGCGAGTCCGCAGCACAATCGTTCCGGCCGCCCGGTCGTGCAGGCCACGGCCGTCGAGGTTGTAGACCACCGGGGGAATCAACAGGCACAACAGCACCGTGCGGATCACCGCGGCACCGAAGCCGGCTCGGCGTCCGTCCAGCAGCGCCACCCGTAGTCCCGCCACGGCGTGCCCAACGGTACGACCTGCGATCGCGATCGAGACCACGGTAACAACCGCAAACAGCGCCAGGGCCGAGAACGCCGGGTTTTTCGTGAGCAGTTGTGCCGCCACCGAGCAGGGCAGCCAGTCGATCACTATGGCCAGGATGCGGGGGCCGAACCCGGCAGCCGAGCCGGGTCCGCGCTCGGGCAGTCCGAGCCGCTGACCGGGGTAGTCAGGTCCGTCAGTGTCCGTGGTCGGGTTCTCCGGGAGTTGCTCGGCCGGGCCGGTCAGCCAGCTCTGGGTCCATCTACTCACTCGACTAGGGTATGCCGTCGATGGCCTAGCGTCCCCCACCACCTGCCCTTTAACCTTGGCGAAACATCGAGGTAATGGTCGCGCAACACCCCGCTCTTAGGTTCTCGGCGAGCGACCTGACCGATCACGCAGATCCACAGCACAGCGCACGAAGGAGTGAACGACGGTGTTCTCCAACTCCGATGAGGTCCTGCGCTTCATCGCCGACGAGGATGTCGAGTTCATCGACGTCCGCTTCTGCGACCTGCCGGGCGTCATGCAGCATTTCACGGTTCCGGCCGCGTACCTCGACGCCAATGTCATCGAGGAGGGCCTGGCGTTCGACGGCTCCTCTGTGCGTGGCTTCCAGTCCATCCACGAATCGGACATGATCCTTATGCCCGATCCTGCGACGGCACGCATCGATCCCTTCCGGGTGCAGAAGACGCTGAATATCAACTTCTTCGTGCATGATCCGTTCACCCGGGAGGCCTACAGCCGGGATCCGCGTAACGTCGCCCGCAAGGCCGAGGAGTTCCTGGCCTCGACCGGTATCGCCGACACGGCCTACTTCGGCCCTGAGGCCGAGTTCTACTGCTTCGACTCGGTGCGCTTCGATACCACGCCCAACAGCGCCTTCCACGAGATCGACTCGGTCGCGGGCTGGTGGAACACCGGCGCCGAAGAAGACGGGCGCAACCAAGGCTACAAGGTCAACTACAAGAGCGGCTACTTCCCGGTGCCGCCGACCGACCACTTCGCCGACCTGCGCAACGCGATGGTCACGCACCTCATCGGATGCGGCTTCACAGTGGAAAAGGCGCACCATGAGGTGGGCACCGCGGGTCAAGCGGAGATCAACTACAAGTACAACACGCTGCTGCACGCGGCCGATGACCTGCAGCTCTACAAGTACATCATCAAGAACACCGCATGGGCGGCCGGGAAGACAGTGACATTCATGCCCAAGCCGCTGTTCGGCGACAACGGCTCCGGGATGCACACTCACCAGTCGCTGTGGACCGACGGTAGACCGCTGTTCCACGACGAGTCCGGCTACGGCGGCCTGTCCGACCTTGGCCGGCACTATATCGGCGGCATCCTGCACCACGCGCCGTCGCTGCTGGCGTTCACCAATCCGACGGTCAACTCCTACCACCGCCTGGTGCCGGGATACGAGGCGCCGGTGAATCTGGTGTACTCGCAGCGCAACCGGTCGGCCTGCATCCGGATCCCGATCACCGGCAACAACCCGAAGGCCAAGCGCATCGAGTTCCGTTGCCCGGACGCGTCCGGCAACCCCTACCTGGCCTTCTCCGCGATGATGATGGCCGGGCTGGACGGGATCAAGAACGCCTACGAGCCCGCCGCACCGATCGACAAGGACCTCTACGAGCTGCCGCCCGAGGAAGCCAAGGACGTGGCGCAGGTGCCCGCGAGCCTGGGCGCGGTGATCGACCGCCTCGAGGCCGACCACGACTACCTACTCGAAGGTGGCGTCTTCACCCCGGACCTCATCGAGACCTGGATCGCTCTCAAGCGCGAAAATGAGATCGATCCTCTACGACTGCGCCCGCACCCCTTCGAGTTCGCTTTGTACTACGACGTCTGATCCTCGACGGGCTGGATCAGCCCCGCACACTCAGTGCCAGACAGTGCCACGCAGCCCTAACAACCGGGTCGCGTGGCACTGTCTTGTGTCAGTGTCATCACGCCTCGACGGTGGAGCTGCCCGTACGGGCGTAGCTCGATCGGGTGATGGTGGTGAAGTGGTGTGTACCCGCACCTGGAGGTTGGCACCCCGTTAGCAACCGCCATTGCGCAGGCGCAGCGGGGTTACCGGGCGCTGATAAGCCCGCTGAGTCTGCTCAATGCGGTAGCTGGTGGTTGAGTTCAGGCGCCAAAGGAGCGCTCCACGACGGCGCGGGCTCTGCGGGTCGTGCGGCGGTACTCGTCGACTACCTCGCCGGGGTCGCTGTCCGCGGAGCGCCCTAGCGCCCTGGCCACGGCAGCCAACTCCCGGCCGGATGTGGGCAGCTGGTCGACCTGCTTGCCGCGAACCAGGGTGAGAACGTTGCGGGTCTTTGTGGCGACTTTCCAGGCATCCTGTAGCGCCTTGGCATCGGCCGTGGCGAGTAATCCGGCGGATGCCGCGGCCTGCAGCGCCGTCGTGGTTGAGGGAGTGCGTAGCGCCGGGATCTGATGGGCATGTTGCAGCTGCAGCAGCTGGATGGTCCACTCCACGTCGGCCAGTCCGCCACGGCCGAGCTTGGTGTGGGTGGTGGGATCGGCGCCACGGGGTAGCCGTTCTGAGTCGACTCTAGCCTTGATCCGCCGGATCTCGGTGGCTTGGCGTGCACTCAATCCACCAGGTGGGTATCGCACCGGGTCGATCATTGAGATGAACTGCGTCCCCAGCTCCCTGTCGCCGGCGACCGCTCTGGCTCGGAGCAACGCCTGCGCCTCCCAGGGCTGTGCCCACTGGGCGTAGTAGGCCTGGTAGGACGCCAGGGTCCGTACCAGCGGCCCTGAGCGCCCCTCTGGACGCAGCCCAGTGTCGACCACCAAAGGCGGGTCCTGGCTGGGTGAGCCGAGCAGGCTGCGCACCGACTCGGCGACTGAGGTGGCGAACCGCATGGCGTCGGTTTCAGCGGATTGACCTACCGCCGCGCTGACGAACAGCACGTCGGCGTCGGAGTTGTAGCCCAGCTCCGCGCCGCCGAGTCGACCCATTGCGATCACCGCAATCCGGGCGGGCTCGGTCTGCCGGCGTTCGATCTCAGCGCGCAGAGCGACGTCGAGTGCGGCGGCCAGCACTGCGGTCCACACCGATGACAGCGCAGCGCACACCGCGTCGACGTCGAGTAGTCCGAGCAGGTCGGCGCAGGCGATCCGGAACAGTTCGTGGCGCCGCAGCGCCCGAGCGGCCGTCACGGCGGCCCCAACATCGCGATAGCGGGCTGCGGTGGAGCGCAACGACGTCGCCACCTCCGCCGGGTCGCGGCCGGCCAACTCCTGCGGGTCGGCCAGTAGCCGTAGCGCCTCCGGCGCCCGCACCAGCAGGTCGGCCACCATCCGTGAGGTGCCGAGTAGGGCCATCAGCCGCTGCGCCACGACGCCCTCGTCGCGCAGCAACCGCAAGTACCACGGGGTGTCGTCGAGCGCCTCAGAGACCCGGCGGTAGGCGGCCAGCCCACGGTCGGGATCTGGGGTGTCGGCGAGGAACTCCAGCAGGACGGGCAGCAGCGCGGACTGGATCGCCGCGCGCCGGGAGACCCCGTCGGTGAGCGCTCGCAGATGTCCCAGAGCACCCTGTGGTGAGGCGTAACCCAGCGCCGCCAACCGGGCCTTCGCCGAGGTCTCCGTCAACCGGTACGCCTCGGTGGGCACCTTGGCCACAGCCTCGAGCAACGGACGGTAGAACAGCTTCTGGTGCAGCCGGCGGGCCCGGTGCGATTGCCGGGTATGTTCGATTCGCAACACCTCGAGCGCATCGTGGCGACCGTCGGGTCGCATCCCCGCGGCGCGTGCTAGCCAGCGCCACGCCGCGGTGTCATCGTCGGCCGGGAGCAGGTGAGTGCGGCGCAGCTTCTGCAGCTGCAACCGGTGTTCGAGCAGGCGTAGAAACCGGTAGGAGGCCGCCAGGTTCGCTGCGTCGTCTCGACCGACATACCCGCCTTCGCCCAACGCGGCCAACGCCGCCACGGTGGGCGCGACCCGCAGCGACTC
>JAICHZ010000012.1 GCA_025924655.1 Pseudonocardiaceae bacterium
CAGGGGCCCCTGGAACCCCCGGCCACCGGCCCGCCAGCCGAGTCACTGTCATACCCAGACCCTAAAATCAAGATCGTTAACGGGCCCAGCGCCCGTCCTAGACCAGCCACTGATCAAGGCGAATGATCAAGGTTAGGTCAAGAAACGTGTGTGAATGTCTCTCTGAAGAGGATGTTAAATGAGGTTGGCTGAACCGCTACCGTCCCAGCAAACGGATTGTTCCAGGTCGGTAACGAATAACAATGTCGCGATCAAGAAGGCAGCGAAAGCACCGTAGAAGATCAGGTTTCGTGGCCCTTTCAGCGCTCCGGCATAAGGAATGAACCCTAGAATGAGGACAACTAGAACGATGAGGCCTTGAATCAGGATGGGAGGCACGCCACCATCGGTAGCGGCATCCACTCTGGTACGCCTGGCTGAAAAGAGTTTGGACACCTGTGTCAGCATATCTCCGTACACAGCTTTTTCGATGGGCAGGCTTGGTTGGAAGCTCAAAATGTCCTCACGGATCGCCCGCAAGTCAGCGTAGATTTGCGCGCTCGGTAGATGCTGACCGAGCAGAGGAAAATCCTTGATAACCTGCCTGGAGTAAACGTGGAGCAGGCCTTGGAGCCGGCTGTGTTCGGGCTCGGACAGTGCGTGCGCATCCCAGTACAGCTCTCCGACGCTGTTGGCCTCGGTAGCGGTGGCCGCACGGGCTGCCGCCAGAGTCGAACTCTCCTGAGACACAGTCAAGCCGAGAATGAAAGCAAAGACCAGAACGATACCGGACACCATCGTTCCAACCGGGGCCTCCCCAGTCGGACGAAACCGCTCGGGAACTACGCGCAGGACCGTCCACACGAGAAAGGTCAACACAATGCCCAGTGCCAGCGAGGGGAACAAGATCGTCACAAACCCCACAGAAACTCCTCAGGACAACCACGCGAGCGCCTACATCATCTGCATCGCAAGAAACGAGCCACCAAAGCTGCAGTTCCGTCAGTCGATCCAAGACCACCCAAACGAGAGGGACCCGGGAATATCGCACCTAGGAAGTCACGAGATAGAGGGGTCGAGAAAGTCGCGTAGAACTCCCGGAGTATGGAATCTAGATCGCATATACACTGCTTAGCGCCAGGTCTTCTCATGGCCGACACCAGTCCAGCAGCCGCTACCACGACTGGTCGACCTGGCGACCTTCGCCCGCTGGGTGATTGTCGGCCCGACCGCTGCACCCGCCGAATCTGTATCAACCCATCGTCGCGCATTCGGCGGTAGTGTCGGCGAAGCTGACATGATCCCAATCGGCTCGGATGGGTTCGGCGATGAAGCTAGTGACCTTTCGTACCGGGACGATGAGCCGGATCGGCGTCGCCGACGCCGGTGTGGTCCGAGGTGTCAGCGTTGTCCGAGATGTCAGCGAGCTGCTTCCGGCCGGCATCGGGATGCTTGAGGTGATCGAGGCCTGGGACGAACTGGGGCCCGTGCTGCGCGAGCGCACCGCCGCACTGCCCACGTTGCCGCTGGACTCGGTGGAGTTGCTCGCTCCGATCCCCGCGCCGCGGCGCAATGTCATCTGCGTGGGGAAGAACTACCGTGACCACATCACGGAGTTCGGTCGCAGCGGCTACGACACCTCGGGTGAGCGCGTAGAACTGCCAGCCAAACCAATCCTGTTCAGCAAGGCCACGACGTCAGTCACCGGACCTACCGCTGCCGTCGAGCCGCACCATGCACTGACAAGCGAACTCGACTACGAGGGCGAACTCTGCGTGATCATCGGCCGCGGCGGACGAGGCATCACCCGCGAGCAGGCTTACCAGCACGTGTGGGGTTACACGATCGTCAATGACATCACCGCGCGGGACCTGCAACGTGACCACAAGCAATGGTTGCTGGGCAAGTCACTGGACACGCACTGCCCGATGGGCCCGTACGCGGTAACAGCCGACGAGATCACCGACGTGACCGCGCTGGAGATCGAGACCACCGTCAACGGCGAACGCCGGCAGCGCGCCGCAGTCAAAGACATGATCTTCGACATCCCGCACCTGATCGCGACCCTGTCGGCAGGGATCACGCTGCTGCCTGGTGACCTGATCGCCACCGGCACCCCAGCCGGCGTGGGGATCGGGTTCGACCCACCGAGATTCCTGAGCAGCGGGGACCTCGTCGAGGTGTCGATCACCGGCCTGGGGCGGCTGTCCAACCGCATCGCGGATCGCTAACCCGAGACTCAGCTACTCCTCGATAGCCCCGCCGCCCCGTCGAAGATGCCGCCGGAAGGTGTATGACGGATCGGCGGCGCGCCGCGCGAGGTAGTCGTCGAAGGCGGTCTGCTGGCGCAGTGTCTCACCTGCGCGGATCCTGCGGGCCTGGTCGCGCTCGGTATGCCAGATCTGGTGCGCCGTGGCCAGCACCTCCTCGGCACGCCCGGCGGCGACGAACAACACACCATCGTTGTCGCCGAAGACAACGTCGTCGTCGCTCACCAGGTGCGGACCGAAGCGCGCGGTGGCCAGCGCGTCAGGTTCCCGCTCGTCCAGCCGCACGGGACCGGCCGGGTAGCTGCCATAGCTGAACACCGGCAGACCGATCTCCACCAACTCCGGCGTGTCCCGATGCAGCCCCCACACCACCAAACCCACCAATCCTGCGGCCTCGGCCTCCAGTACCGCCAGGTCGCCGACACAAGCCTCGTCCGACCGCCCACCGTTGTCGATGACCAGCACGTCACCCTGCTCGGCCCCGCGCAACGCTTCTAAGAACACGTCCACGCTGCCGTAATGCCGCGCCGGTAACGCGCGTCCAGCGATCCGGTGCCCGGGAACGACCGCTCCGATGCCGGGCGGCGCGGCACGCAGCGGCACGTCGCCGCGGAGGCAGGCATCGGCCACCAGCGGCGTAGACAGGTCGGCGAAAACCTCGAGCATCGCGTTCCCCCAGCTCGGTCCCGTCGTCAGCGTTCGGTCACCTACTTCGCGCCGGAAGCCCGCGCTGCACCTCAGCCAAGCACGCCCGCCGGGCCGCTGCTCGCCAGTCTCGCCCCGCGTCATTTCGGTCAGCGCTGAAGTGTCGTCGTTCTAGGGTCGACGTCGTGGCACGCGATGGGGACGGCTTCTGAACAGGGCATTCAGCATGCAACCGACACGACGCTGGGAGCAGTCATGTCATCGAGAAGGCCAGTAGAAGCGGAGCGGATCCTCACGGCGCTGGAGCAGCTCGGCCCAGCGCCCATGACGTCATGCCCCGGCTGGTCGGCCCATCACGTGGCCGCGCACATCACCGGAAATTACCAAGAGGTCCGCCGCCACGTCGAAGGCTTCGCAGCCAGGCGGCCGGTCGATCGGACCCGCGCCTGGGAGGAACGTGAGGCGCCGCTACGAGAACTCGACCATGGCGAGTTGCTTGCACTGTTGGAGCGGGAAGAGGCGGCGATGCGCGCATCGGTAGCCGAAGCCCTCGACGAACACGGCGATCGCACCCTGAGGTGGGCCGGGCGCACCGTCCGGCTCGCTGGCTTCTTGACCCACATGCGCAGTGAGGACGCAGTGCACCGGTGGGACCTCGTCGGCGATGACGACGAAAGCGCCACACTGCTGGGCCAACAGGAGCTGCTCGAGCACGCGGTGCACTTTGTCGGGGAACCCTTGTGCCGGCGCGGGCTCGCACAGGGTGCCGGCGCGGCGGTGGTCTCGGCCCGGATCCGAGCCGGCGATCATGATGACCTGTTGGTCGAGATGGGCCACGGCAACGCGACGCTCACGGTGCTACCCCGAGATGGTCAGGAGGTCCTCTCCACCGACCCGGCGGCGCGTCTGCTGCTTGTGTGGGGACGCAAGGCCACCCCGTTCTTCCGGCTTCGTTCGCGCGGCGACACCGCCGCCGTCGCCGCAGTGCAGCGTCTCTTCTCCGGCTACTAACCGCTAGTGGGGTCCTGCCGCCGGCCCAACGACCTAGCATGATCGCCGAAAGTGAGTGATGACCGTGCGATCCTGCACGGCTAGCGCTCAATATCGGCGATCTTGAGAACGCGCGCGAAGCGTTGCTAAGCCACCGCTTAGGTTCACTCGGTAGAGCTGCTCGGGCTGCCGCCCAGCCCGCCTCCCGGGCGCGGAGGACGGCTTCGGTCCGATCGGCGACCTGCAGCTTCGCGAAGACCGCGGAGGCGTGGTTGTTGATCGTCTTGCTGGCTAGGCCGAGCTTCGCGCCGATCACCGTGGTCGATAACCCGGCCGCAAGAAGCTCGAGGACCTGCCGCTCGCGCGGCGTGAGCTGCGGGAAGGGGTCAGTCGCGACTGCTTTGCCGGACAGCCGACCGAGCACCGCCGGGCGATGCCGGGTCCGAATATCGCCTCACCGGCCGCAACTGCGTTGATCGCCCGAACGATCTCCTCCTGGATGGCACCCTTGAGCACATAACCTCTGGCACCGGCCCCGCATGGCGGCGAAGACCGACTCGTCATCATCGAACATCGTCCGTCGGGCTCTGGCTCACCTACCTCGCGCTATCACCCTGCCCCTGGGTGTGCTGATCGCGAGCCGGCAGGCGATGCGCGCCCGCCCGGCGTTCGGCACCGTGGCAGCTGTGGTCGCCTGGGTAGGTTTCACCAGCCTGTTCGCCTCGGTGGCGATCGGCGACTACCTGGCCCAGGCTGGAATCGTGTTCGTCGCTGGCCACAAGGCTTTGCGGCGGCCGCTATCGCCTGGAAGACTGACACACTATCGGATGATTCATCGAGCCTACATCACACTAGGTAAGGAGACGACCACCATGCGCATGTTACTCAAGTGGGAAATCGGCCTGGAGGCCAGGCAACGATGCCGTTCGCAGTGGAAAGATCGCGGAGCTGAACCAGCGGCTCATGGCGCTGATCCACCCCGAGGCTGTTTATTTCGGCACCGAAGGTGGAACACGCACCGCCTACATCTTCTTCAATCTGGATGACCCAGCGATGATGCCGGTGATCGCCGAGCCGCTATTCCAGGAGCTCCAGTCGAAAGTCGAGTTCCTCCCAGTGATGAACGCCGACGATCTGCAGCGCGGCCTGGCCAAGATAGCGCAGCAATGACCTCGACCCACCTATTTGATTGTTGAGACGTGAGGTGGCGCCAATGTGTATGTTACTCAAGTGTGAAATCGGACTGCGCGCGACCAATGAGTCCATTCGGAGCCGGAAGATGGGATCCCTCTTCCAGCGGCTCGACTCTACTGTCCAGTTCATTCCGGTGATGAACGCCGACGGCCTGCAACGCGGGTTGACCGAAACGGCCGGGTAACGACCGTGACCGAGCAGCTGCACGAGATCATCTGGAGGCTGTCCACCGCTGGCTTCGCGGCGAGGTGCATCCACATTGTCGCCACCTCGGTGTCGCCGACCGCATGGGAGACAGCCCGGTACCGGTCACCGACTTAGCCGCTTCGTGCGAGGTCAATGCCGATGCCCTCGACCGCGTACTGCGGCTGCTCCCGGCACACGGCGTCTTCGACAACCGGGACGGCGGCTACGGGCACACGCCCCCGTCCCGGCTGCTCCGCGCCGACCATCCCCGGTCAATGCGGGCTCTTTCCCGGATGATGGGACTGCCGGTGATCTGGGCTCCAGGCTTGGGACGATCGCCGGCATCGGAGGCGGCCGAGGGTACCTGCTGTGCGCCGTTCTCGATACGCGCCGCAATCTCACGGCGTCCTGTTCGATCTGCCCGAGGTGATCGATAGCTTGGATACCGGTCATGAGCGAATGGCTACCGCGGCCGGTGACTTTTTCGTCGATCCACTGCTCGTGGCCGATGTGTATGTCCTCGTGGAGGTGCTGCACGACTGGGCCGACGAGGAATGCGTCGCGATTCTGCACGCGATACGCCGAGCTGCGGATGACGGCTCGAGGCTGCTGATCATCGAAGGAGTCATCCCCGACGAACAAGCCGACCCGCGGTCAGCACCCTGGACATCATTATGCTGACCGTCACCGAAGGACGTGAACGGACGAAGGACGCGCTCAGCGCGCTGTGCAACCAGGCCAGCCTCTGCCTCGACAAGGTCATCACAACTCATTCTTCCGAGTTTGCGATCACCCGGTGGGTGGTGCCGATCAGGCACGGACCGGGCTGGACTTGGGGCTAATGCCGGTTGAGAGTGCCGATACCCAATGATCCGATCGGCCCGGCGGCGTTGTCGTCAGCTGCGGCTACTTCCTCTTCGACCTCGCGGACGTAGCTTTCGGGGTCCTTGTCGACTGCTTTGACGCCAGCGAAGTGCGTGGCCTCGAAAGCAGCGAAAGCGACTGCGACGTCGTGACGCAGCTGGAGCCCGGCGTGGCGGCGGAAGTCGGTGAGGCCCTCGCGCTCTTCTTCGGCCATGTGATCGCTGTTGGCTTCGTTGGCCTTGGCGATCGCGTCATACCAGGCGTCGCTGCCGACATCGTGATCCGCTACCGCGGCGACCGCGTCGCGGATGTCGTTGTGATCGCCGATCGCATCTTCGGTCTCCTCCGCCGGGTCAAGGCTATCAACGCCTTTGCCCACCCGTAGCAGCTCTGGATAGAAGAGCTGCTCTTCCGCCTCAGCGTGTACCTCCAGAAGTGCTGCAAGCCGATCCCAGACAGCACTCAGCGCCGCGGTTTCGGTGCGGTCGATCTGTTCCAGGATCGCGAACAGCCGCCGCTGCTCATGGTGATCGTCAAGTATAAGCTGGGTGATGTCCACGGCTCTCCCATTCCCGCTGTGTCCCACAATCAGTCGTATCAGGCCGATCAGTCGTCCAACACAATCCAGTCGTGCGCACCCATGAGTCCGACCGGCTTCAGGATGCCCACACAGCAACTGGGCGAAACCAGAAGAGTCCTAGCGCCTGCGTGGACGCGTTGGGTTAAACGAAGGTGAGGTCAGGAAACAGCGGTGCCGATGAGGTGCCCAACGCCGAAGGTGACGGCGGCGGCTAGACCACCGGCAATCACCTGGCGCACTCCGGAGCGCAGCGCGGACCGACCGTTGAGGACGCCGATTCCGGCGCCGACTGCGAACACCCCGGCCCGCAAGCTGCCGGAGCGGTCGGTGCGGTGCCAGGGTTCCCTGCGTGCGATCTGCTGCTGCGGATTAGGTCGCCGCCGCCCTTGAGTTTGGCGATAGCGCGGGCATGGCCGCGTTCATCGGCGGCCATGCCCGTGCGGCGTCGGGCTCCTCGTCATACATACCGGCATCGGCACGTTCAGCGCGCTCGATCAACGGCAGCACCGCGGCGGTGGAGAAGCGGCGAGCAGCGAGGCCAATGACACTGGTTCGCAGACTCGGCCGTCGGGGACGCGGGACCTCGGCCCCTGCCGCACGTAGCTTGCCCTCCCAGTGGCCCGCATGGCGGCGCTCGATGGCCGCCAACTCCTCGAAGATCTTGCGGCGCTCACCGGTCTCAGCAGCCGCCGGTCACGCGTACAACGCGGCGGCGTCCCGCTCGCTGTTCAGCAGCTCACGCAACCGCTGCACTCCACTACGCTCAACCTGAGGCATCTCCTCCTTGACCCCATCCCGCCGGTTCGCCGAAACGCGAAAGTCGGCTGAGCGGGGTGGGGACGGCCAGCCGATCAGCCGCCGCCAGCAGCTCGTCGACCGTCTGAACAGCCAGGCTACCGACCTAATGGCCAGGTCACAGGGTCACCGGGCCGGTGAAGCCGTCGATCAGGACGTCTTGAGGTGGGTGTTCCCGGCTCGCCCGCAGCACCAAGATCGCGAGTTGGGAAGAATGGGCCGCGGTGAGCGCGGTTGCTTCTTCCGAGTTCGCGATCAAGCCCGGAGCGACCGGATCATGTCCCGCGTTGGGTGGCCGACGTGTTTGGAGATGAAAGCTCGGTTTGTTCAGCGCGAGTTGGGGTATTGGCTCGTGGTGAGGGCGCTCGGGGGCGCGTTTGATCGGTGGTTGGTGCTGACCGCGAGCATGGGTGCGGGGCATGATCAGGCCGCCGGTGTGCTCGCGGGTGGAATCCGTGCCCGCGGAGGTCAGGTGCTCGAGGTCGATGTGCTCGACCTTTTGCCGGCCGGTGTGGGACGGGGATTGCGCAGCGGGTACGCCGGGACGCTGCGGTCGGCTCCGTGGCTGTACGACAGTGTGTTTCAGGCGTTCTTCCTTGATCACCGGCTTTGTCGGCCTGGGGTGTGGCCGTTGGATGCGTTGGCTGCGCGGCGGCTGCGGCCGATCATTGAGGCGTACCGGCCGTGCGCGGTGATCTCCACGTTCCATCTGGCTGCTCAGGTGATAGGCCGGCTGGGCCAGCGGGGTCAGCTGCCCGCACTGAGCGTGGTGGTGATCACTGAGCCGGCGGCGCATCGGCTGTGGCTGCATCCGGGAACCGACATGTTCCTGTGCCCGTACCCATGGGTCGCGGCGGCGGCCCGACAGCGGACCGGACGCCCGGCATGGGCCCCTGGTCCGGTGATCGCCGAGGGCTTCCGCAGACCAGCCGACCCCGCCCGCGGTCGACGCGTGATGGCGGTGCAGGCCGGCCAGGACGCGGTACTGGTATCGGCCGGATCGTGGGGGGTTGGTGCGGCGGCGGTCACGGCGAGGTGGTTAGTCCAGCTGGATGGAGTGCTTCCAGTGGTGTTGTGCGGGCGCAACGAGGCGCTGCGCGCTCGGATCGATCGGTTGCCCCGGTGCCGGGCGCTGGGATGGCGCGACGATCTCCCCGACCTGTTCGCTGGCAGTGCCGTGCTGGTCGATCAGTCCGGGGGCGCGACGTGCGCTGAGGCGTTCGCCGCGGGACTGCCGGTGGTGGCCCATCGCCCGCTACCGGGCCACGGCCGGCTGGGGATGCGCGCGCTGGCCGCAGCGGGCCTGGTCACGCCGGCCGCGGATGGGCCCGCGCTGCTCGACGCGGTCCGTCGGCTGTCTCGCCCCGGCCCCGGTCGAGCGGCGCAGCTGGCGCGGGCGGCGGCGGTGTTCGTCAACGATCCCGCCGAGGTCCTGATGCGGTGGGTGATCAACGACGGCGCGACGACCAGGACCGGAAAGTCTAAGCCCGCTGGACAGGTCCGGATGGGCGTGGGCCGTTGGGTCCGGCGGAGCTCGGGTTGAGCTGGCCGGGAGAATCCAGGGCGATCAACGGCGAGCGGGACAGCAATACGGTGCCGCCAAGGACGATCCCGGTGCCGGCCAGCGCCGCAAGAAGCCAGTATCCACCGCGGAGTTGCTCACCGAACAGCAGCACGCCGTAGCCGACGCTGGCCAGTGGATCACAGGTCGTGATGGGTGGTTGGGCGGCCACGATCGGTCCGGCCTGCAGCGCATTCTGAGCCAGAAATACGCTGCCGATACCGGCGACGATCATGGCGTAGAGCTGCCAGGAGGCGAACAGCTCACCGAGTCCGTGGTCGAGGCGGTGCACCGCACCGTTGATCAGCGCGGCGGTGAACCCGAACCCGATCCCGGCGGCCACGCCGAACAACGCCGCCCGCCGCGGTCCCGTGACGTTCAAACCTGCCACCACCAGCAAGGCGCAGACCGCCACGCTGACGACGCCGGCCGCCAGCCACGGGAGCTCACCGCGGACCGGATGCCCGTGCTGCGGCGCGGTCGCAACCAGGACCACAGCCACGCCCGCGCTGACCGCCACCGTTCCCCATACGGCGTCGCGGTCTGGGCGGGTCTGAAACACCAGCGCTGCGACGGCCAGGGAGAGTGGCAGCTCAGCGACGACCACCGGCTGGACCAGCGCCAGCGCGGCGAAGTGCAGTGCCGCGGCCTGGAAGATGAACCCGCCGATCAGCCCGGCGATCCCGACTAGCCAGACCGGGCGGTGCAGCAGGTCCCACAGCAACGCCGGCCGCATGGTCTCCTCGGGCGGCGCCAGTCGGGCCGCCTTGCGCTGAAAGACGGTACCCAGCGCGTTGCTCGCCGCGGCACACACCGCGAACAGCAACCCGATGATCACCGTGGCACTCCCACCGACGGATGCGGCGCCAACATCGGCGAGCGCGCCAGCAAGACGACACCGGTGATCATCGCGATCAGTCCGGTTGCCTCCAGGACCAACCACACCGGCGCGATGCGCACCCGCTCTGCGAACACGCTGATGCCGTAAGCGATACCGGTCAGCGGCTCAGCGGCGGTGATCGTGGGCAACGACGCCCGCAGCGGAGCCGCCTCGAACGCGCTCTGCGCCAGCAGCAATCCGAGTACCGCGACCACCACCACGGCGTAAGGCAGCCACGACACCAACAGCCGGACCACCCCACCTCCCAGGACCAGGATGGCGCCACGGGTGAACCCGTCTTGCAGGCCGAACAACAACCCCGCCGCCGCGGCAAGCAGGCCCGCCCGCGCTGGGCCGGTGGCCCGGCGAGCCAGCGACACGATGATCGCAGTGATCGTCACCAGGACCCCGACGAATATCCAATTGCGCGGCTCGTCGGTGCGCTGCATGCCGCCGCCTGGTTGGGCTGCCACGACGAACGCCACAACACCGGCAACGAGTAGCACGGCCCCGCCCCACTCCCGCCACCCCAGCCGCTGGTCCGACAGCAACCACGCTAAGGCCAGGGCGAAAAGCAGGTTCGTGGTCAGCAGCGGCTCAACTAGACTCACGCTTCCGCGGCCCAGTGCCGCCGCACCCAACAACTGTCCGCTGATCATCGCCGCGATCCCGGCCAACCACATCGGCTTGCCGATCAGATCAGCGAACAACCTCAACGACAGCGAGTCCTCCGGTGGCGCCTGTGACGCCACTCGCTGTTGCAACACGAAACCTAACCCGAGCAGCACCGCCGCGGCCACACCCAGCACGATGATCACCGCGCACCGGTCCCTGCGATGGCGGGCAGGCCATGGTCACCAAGCGGACCCAGCGCCAGCCCCCGGGTCCTCCCCAGCTCGACGATCTGGGGCAGCGCCGCCACCGTGGCGCGCCATGCACCGGGCGCCGCGGCGTGGTCGGCGTCATGCAGCAGTACCGTGGCACCGCCGCGCAGCCCCGGCGCCAGGGTCTCCAGTACCGATTCCGCGCTCGCCGCCGCGGTCCAGTCGCGACCCCACGCCGTCCACAGCACCGGACGCAGGCCCAGCCGCCGTGCTGCTAGCACGGCGTCGCCAGTGAGCACACCATAGGCGGGTCGAAACCAGATTGGAGCCACTCCAGCGACGTCGCTTACCAGGTCTCGAGCTCGGGCCAGGTCGTCACGAACCCCGGGTAACGGCCGACCGAGTAACCACCGATGATCCCAACCATGCACCGCAAGCTCATGTCCCGCCGCGCACACCGCCCGACCCAGCTCACGGTGGCGAGCCAGCGCAGCGCCGAGCATGAAGAAGGTGGCGCGCACGTCCACCGCCTCCAACACCGCCAGCACCGCAGGCGTTGAAGCCACGCCGGGCCCGTCGTCGAAGGTCAGCGCGATGTGGTCGGCCCGACCACGCCCGGCCAACCCGGGCAGCCACCGCCGTACCGGCGGCAACCAGCTCGCCGCAGGTCCCACATGCCAGGCCGCAACGGTTCCTACCACCACCGACCAAGCACCTAGCTGCTCATTCGGACCGATGTTCACACCCTGCAACACCACCCCTCTCGCGTTTGGCGAATACCCCGCAGCCCAGCGCCCACACCCGGCCGCCAGCCCGCTGGCATTATCGCGGGGCTATACCTTCAGGCGCGCGGTGATGCAGTGGGCAGCCCTGTGGCAGGTAACAAGGTCGGTACGGGAGACGATCTAGGTCGTGGGACGCGCCCACTCGGATCCCGGCATCTACGGACAATGGCCGTTCAGTTGTTCGGAAGCCGGTTGAGCCAGCACCGCGGACGGGGGGCGGGATGACATGGTCGACGCATTAGGCACCAAGGAAGCCGTGGCCGCCGATGCGAACGTTCACCGACCCCTGCTGGCTGATCGCGCACGGGGACCGGTGGTCGTTGTCATCTTCCTGGCGATCATCGTGGTCGCGGTGTTGGGTATGCGATACGCCAACCAAACCGCGGCAGGGTCGCTGGACCGGACGCTGGATACGTTTATCAGAACCCATCTCCGCCGGTATGAGTCCCTCATCCGGGCCTTGGTCATGCTGGGCAACCCACTACCAGCCACCATCGTCGTCGCTGCGGTAGCGGTCGCTGCTGCTATTGCCAGGCGCTGGTCGGGTGTGGTCCTCGCCATCGGAGGCACCCTCGCTGCGGTCACGATCACCGAGCTGATCCTCAAGCCGCTCGTTATGCGGCTGCGCTATGGCCACCTGTCCTTCCCTAGCGGGCACTGCACGACCGTGGCCGCGGTGGCGATCGCGACGTCGATCCTGCTCACCGGAGCGCAGCGGCCCCGCAGCCTCGCGGTGCGTCTCGTCGCCGGCGTCGTCCCCATTGTGGTGGCGGCCTGCGTCGCGGTCGGTCTCATCGCCGAGCACATTCATTATGCGACCGACACCCTCGCCGGCTGCTGCGTAGCTGCGGCTACCGTGCTCACCGTGGCGCTGGTCCTCGACGTCATCGCGCCTCGGGTGCACCGCAGTAGCCAGCCCACTGGGTGAACCGTTTAGAGGTAGATCGCGACTGAGCGGCCGGGTCCGAGGATGCGTGCGGGGTCGGTGTTGAGGACCTTGGCGAGCAGGGTGGCGTAGGTGTCGCGGAAATCGGTGGTGGTTTTCAGGTCGCCGTCGTCGAGGTCGGTAAGACTGGGTTGGTCGCCGTAGAAGCCGCCGGTTACGGGATGACCGGCGATGAGCACGGGGCCGGACGTGCCGTGGTCGGTGCCCTGGCTGGCGTTGGCCGCGACCCGGCGGCCGAACTCGGAGTAAGCGGTGAGCACCACCTTGCGGCCCCGATCGGTGGTCGCCATCCGGTCCAGGAACGCGGCGACCGCGGAGTCGAGCTGGGTGAGTAGCCGCTGCTGAGTGGCGCGCTCGTCGGCGTGGGTGTCAAAGCCGCCCAGGCTCACGCAGTACACCCGGCTGGGGGCACCGATCTCGATGCAGCGGGCGACGATGTCGAGTTGCGCGGCCAGCGCGCCGCCGCCTTGACGGGCCGGGTGAGCGGTGTTGGTCGGGCTGTTCACCGCCGAGGCGAACGCGGCGACAGCGCGGTGCAGGTCGGTCACGGCGGCGGCCGCGGCGGCTTGAGGTGCAGGCTCGCCGGATGCGCGTTGACCCAGTGCGGTGAACGCGCGCCCGAGCGCCCCCTGGGGCAGGGCGAGCCCACTCACCGGGAGCGCAGCGCCGGCGGTGGTCGCGCCGGCCAGCATCGGTGGGAGCACCGGGCCGATCGAGACGGCGAGCAGGGGGCCGGAGCCGGAGGCGTCGAGCCAGCGGCCCAGCCAGCCGGTGGGTAGCGGGTCGGTGGGTGAGGCGGTCTGCCAGATCGCCATGGACCGGAAGTGGCTGTGATCGGGTTGGGGGTAGCTGACGCCGCGCACGATTGCCAGATGCCGGTCGTCCCAAAGCTTCTTCAGCCCGGTCATGCCCGGGTTGAGGCCAAGTCCCTCACCGAGGGGCAGTACCTCCTCTTCGGCGTAGGCCAAGTCCGGGCGGGCCCGCTGGTAGGCCGGGTCGGCGGCCGGGATGACGGTGCCCAGGCCGTCGTTGCCGCCGTAGAGGGTCAGCATCACCAGCACGTGCGCGTCGGTGGGCAGCGGGTCGGTGCGAGCCCGGTCGATCAGCTCGAACCAGCCCAGCGCCGCACCGGCTGCGACGGTGGCCGTCACGCCGGAGGCCGCCAAGAACCGGCGTCGGGTTAGCGAGTTCATCCGCTGACCACATTCTCCGGGCTGGTCAGGGCAAGTTCCACCAGCCGCGGTGGATCAGCGGTCAGCTCGTCGAGGGCGGCTCGGGTGCGGTCGCTCAGCGTGGGCAGGCTCAGTAGTGCGGCGGTAGCGTCGACCCGCGCTGGTCGCGGTGCCGAAGTGACCGTCGACAGGTCGGCGTGCGGGGTCAGAGCTTGAGCGAGGGTAAGCCGGGCGGCGGCCGCCGCGGTGGTCAACCAGGCGGTGCCCGAGGGCCAGCCACCCACGTTGGGTGGGTCGAACGGGACCTGACCCAGTTGGGTCAGCCCCGCATGGAGCGCCCGCTGCGCGGGTGTGGGCAGCGCCGAAGGTCGCAGGCGCAGCGCGCGGAGCGTCGCGACGACCCATTCCACGGGCTGGCGGACCAGAACCGCGGCGGGATCCCGAAAGCCGGGGTTGGTGGCGATCGCGCGCAACAGGGCGGTGATGTCACGGCGGGGGCCGTAGGCGGCGGTCAGTTCCGCCAGGGTGCTGTGATCCGGCGGGTTCGCCGAGACGAATCGGGTCCACATCCGGGTGGCGATGAATTCCGCGGACTCCGGCCGGGCAACCACGAGGTCAGCGAACCCGGTGGCGTCCAGCGACGCCGTCGTCCCCAGGACCGTCTGAGGTCCCGGATCATGCTGGGCCGCTACCCATGACGCCGTACCGGTCACCCGGTCCACCCGCCAGCCGGTCAGCGCCCGGGCCGCTTGACGCACGTCGGTCTCGGTGTAGTTGCCCACGCCCAGAGTGAACAATTCCATGAACTCTCGGGCCAGGTTCTCATTCGGTCGGCCCTTGCGGTTCTGTGCGCCATCGAGCCAGACCAGCATCGCCGGGTCGGCGATCAGCGCTCGCGCCAGCTCCCGGAAATCACCCGCGCCGAGCCGCCGGAAGGTCTCGTTTTGAGCCAGCATCATCGGCGCGCTGCGGACCTTGCCGATCGCGGTGGCGAAGTGCCCGTGCCACAACCACGCCAGCCGCTCCGGTAGCGGCGCATCGACGGCAGCCATCCGATCAACCCACCAGGCCTGCAACTCCGTAGCGCGCGCCGCGACCTGCTGGTTAACTGCCCGCCGCTGCGGGCTACCGGGCTTGGCACCCGAGGCGCTGGGTTCCGAGCCGAACACCGGCACCGGTGTGCTGACCAGACCCGCGTCAGCCCCCACCGGGTGCAGCAAGCCCTCCAAGGTGGCGGCGAACCCCGCCGTGACCGCCCGGTCGAGCTCATCCGGCCGGGGTCCCAAGCCCAGGCGCTGCAACAGCCGGCGTACCGCGTCGCGATCAGCCAGCTCCTCGGCTCGGGGGCCAGCGACGGCACCAGGACTCATCGCCATCTTGAAGATGTTAAGAGCCGGGGCTGAAGACAACCTGAAAACCGGTAGGGGGGATGCGGAGCGCCCAGGCGCAGAATCCCGTCAGGAGCTGATAACCGGTCAGCGCCCGGGTAGTGTGGCGGCGCCGAACCAGCGCTGAAGCGCTGCCGCGGGTGAGGCCTGCGGGCCCGCGCCAACCCAGCACACGTAACCGTCGGGGCGGATCAGGATCCGGTCGACATCTGGTGCGGCACCGGTGTCCGTCCCGATTCCTGGGAATGTCTCTGAGCCGGCAGTGTCGGCAGGTCGGGCAGTGATCCGGTCAACACCTGCGGGCAGAGCGTCGGCGGCGATGGACTCTCCCAGCTCCAGCAGCAGCCCGTGGCCAGACCTCAACAGCGTGCTCACCCGCGTCGTAGTGCCCCCGGCGGTGCTCAGGTCCAGATCGGGCATCCGGATCCCGACCAGCGGGTCGGAACCACCAAGGTCATAGCGCAAGTCGAGACCGGACATCAGACCTGCCAGGTAGCGGTTGGCGTCGGGCAGCCGAGCCAGGTCGATGACGATCGCGCGCAGGGCTAGCACATCGTCGGCGTCTGGGGACGGGCTCATCAACACTTGCTGCGCCCGCACCGTCGCGATCACCCGAGCCGCCACGGGGTGTCGTTCGCTGTGGTAGCTGTCCAGCAGCCCCTCGGGTGCGTCGCCCCGTACCTGGGCGGCGAGCTTCCAGCCCAGGT
Organism: Pseudonocardiaceae bacterium; assembly: GCA_025924655.1. Lineage (GTDB taxonomy): Bacteria > Actinomycetota > Actinomycetes > Mycobacteriales > Pseudonocardiaceae. The sequence continues at coordinate 15,767 of JAICHZ010000012.1, forward strand.
TCGCCGCGTCCTGGATTCCCACATTGAGGCCCTGCCCGCCGATGGGCGAGTGGATGTGCGCGGCGTCGCCAGCGAAGAGCACCCTGCCGACGCAGTAGTCGATGACCTGCCGGCTGGCGTCGCTGAACCGGCTGCCCCAGCGCAACCGACCCAGCCGGGTTTCCGGTCCGTGCACCGCGGCCAACGCGCGGGCCACCTCATCAAAGGTGACCGCGGCCTCACGGGGCAGCGTGACCTGCTCCGGCCCGCCGAACACAGCCCGGTACAAGCCGGTGCTCTCCTCGGGGCCCGCAAGCGGATGCAGCAGCATCCAATAGCCACCACCGGTGCGCGTCAGCCGGCTGATGTGTTCGGCCCGACGGGGCACGGTGGCGGACAGGGCGGTCAGCTCGATGTCGGCGCTGACCGCGGCGAGCGTTCCGGCGCGTCCAGGAAAGGCGACCCCGGTGAGCTTGCGGACGGTGCTGTGCCCGCCATCACAGGCCACCAGATACCGCCCACGCATCCGGTACTCCCCGCCGGGGCCCCGGACGGTGACGGTGACGCCATCCTCGGCGGCGTCGAGGCCGGTCAGCTCGATGCCGCGGCGAACCGCCACACCAAAGCTCCCGAGGTGGTCCTCCAACACCTGCTCAAGACGATCCTGCAGGACAAGCAGGCCGCCCGGGTAACGCGTACGCCACGGCCGAGTGTCCAGCGCAACGGGCAGGCCAGCGAAGTGCCCACCGACGTTCGTCCGTGGAATCGCCTGATCGGATAGCCCATCGATCAACCCACGCATCGCGAGGGCCTCGGCGGTACGCGAATTGACCCCACCACCGCGGGACTGACCACTGGCAACCGTCTGCCGCTCGACGACCTCGACAGCAACCCCGCCCAAAGCCAGCTCACCGGCCAACATCAAACCCGTCGGCCCAGCCCCCACAACGATCACCGCGGTGTCGACCGGCATCACCTAAAGGGTAACGAACTGCAGGCCACGGCTTTTAAGTACGGGCAGCACGGTGCGCAACGACTCGATGGTTTGCGCACGATTGCCACCGCCGTCGTGGCACAGCAGGATGTCGCCCGCTCGCGCGGCAAGCAGCCGAGTGGTGACCGACCCGGTACCTGGCCGCGACCAGTCCCGGGGGTCGATGTCCCAGCCCAGGGGCACCATCTGCAGGTCCTGCACCGCCGAGAACACCGCCGCCGACCAGTCCCCGCCGGGTGCCCGGAACAGTTTCGGTGCCACCCCGCCAGCGTCGGTGATGGCTGACTGTGCGTCGGTGATCTGCCGGCGGATCGTCGTGGAATTTCCACGGCTGAACGGTTGGGGGTGGGTCATGCTGTGGTTGGTCACGCCGTGGCCCTCGGCGAGGATTCTCTTCACCAGACCGGGATAGGCATGTGCCTGGGCACCAATCAACGAAAAGGTCGCCCGCACCCCGGTGCGGTGCAGCAGGTCGAGCATCTGTGGTGTCCACAGCGGGTCCGGCCCATCGTCGATAGTCAACGCGACAGCGTTCTGCGGAGCTGCAAGCAGCACGTCGTGGACCAGGCGGGCTGGCCTGACCGCCGTCACCGCTGTGCGGACCACCGTGGGATCACCGCTGGCTGCGGCGGCGAGGTGTCCCGGTCGGCCAAGCGTCAGCCCACCGACCACCGCCGCAGTCTGGGTAACCCACCCGAGCATCCGGCGTCGAGAGACCTTCCGCGCTTCCCCACTGCCCACCAACGGTTATCCCGCCTTCGGATCCTGCTGTGCTCCGTGCCGTGTCACAGCAGCACAACGCAGGCCAGCGATTATCCCCCCGCGGTCAACCAGCGCTCGGCTGGGGACTGGTTCTGTTGCGGCTGATTCGACGTCCTGCTGATTCTTCGTCGGGTCCGTCGGAACATTCAGAAGTCGTCGTGAAAACCTGACGGATTGTTCACCGCGACGCCTACCGCTGATCGCCGAACTCCGGTTGACGGTCCGGCTCAGCGGGTAAATCCCACGCTATGGATACTGGTTCGTCGTCGGCGCCCATCGGCAATCCAAGTCCCACTCGCAATCGGGGACCAATCTCCCAGACGGCCGCGGGACCGTTGCGACTGAGCCGACCTGGCTGGACCGAGTCGATGGCTATCAGCAGAGTCACCGCTGGCTGGCGATCCCGTTCGCGGTGCTCCATAAGTTCATCGACGACCAGGCCGGGAGTCTGGCCGCACTGATCGCGTACTACGCATTCTTCTCGATCTTCCCGCTGCTGTTGGTGTTGACCACCATCCTGGGCTACGTCCTAGCCGGGAACCCGGCGTTGGAGCAGCGGATCTTCTCCACCGCCCTGAGTCAGTTCCCGATCATCGGCCAGCACAGTCCGACCCATCCGTTGACCGGTAACCCGGCGGCGTTGGTGATCGGTCTGGTGCTGGCGATCTGGAGCGGGCTGGGCGTTGCCGGGGTGGCGCAGCAGGCGTTCAACACCGTGTATGGCGTCCCCCGCGCGGAGTGGCCTTGGTTCACCCAGCAGCTGCTGCGCAGCATAGAGCTGGTGGTGGTGGGCGGCATTGGGCTGATCATCACCACCTTGCTGCAAGGCGCCGTCAGCGGCGCCGACGTCTATGGGCTGAGTCTGGGGCCGGCCGGCGCGGTGATCGGCGGTGTGATCGGCGTGGTGTTGAATGCCGCGTTATGGCCACGCGGGCTGCGCAGCCTTACCGAGTACCGCGCCACCACCACCGCCGATCGGGTCTCTTACGAGGCATACCCACAGCGGGAACGGCAAGTTTACAACCTGCGCGTCGACGCCCAGGTCACAAACGGCCAGTCGGATGACGGTCGCCCTTGACAGGGTGCACTGTCGCCTCAGGTGCCGCAGAACGTGCGATAGACGCCGAAGCTCGGCGGGGCCGGTGCGGCGTATGGTTCCAGACCGGGTCGTTCGTCGAACGGCTGCGACAGCACGTCAAGTAGTCGTCTAAACGGTCCCAGGTCCCCGGCAGTCGCCGCCGCCAGCGCCTCCTCCACCTGGTGGTTCCGCGGGATGTAGACGGGATTGACCCGGTCCATCGTTTCCGCGATCGCCCGTGGGTCAGATGCTTGGGACGACAGCTGTGCCCGCCAACGGTTCGCCCACGCGTCGAATGCGGAGGGTTCGGCGAAGAGCAGTCGCGCAGGTGCCGCATCTCCCCGCACCGCCGACGACAGCGCCCGGAAGCATGAGGTGAAGTCGACGCTCTGTGCATGTAGCAGCGTCAGCAGGTCGTCGATCAGCGCGCCGTCGGATTGTTGGGCGTCTGCCACACCCAACTTGGCGCGCATTCCGTGGCTCCAGTACTGCTGGTAACGGTCGGGGAACAATTGCAGCAGGTCGGTGGCTGCCGCAATTGCCGCATCCGTCTCGGCGTGGAACAGGGGCAGCAATGTCTCGGCCAACCGCCCCAGGTTCCACTGCGCGACGCGTGGCTGGTTGCCGTATGCGTAGCGGCCGCCGTGATCAATGGAACTGAATACGGTGGCAGGGTCGAAGGCATCCATGAACGCGCACGGGCCGTAGTCGATGGTCTCCCCGGAGATCGTCATGTTGTCGGTGTTCATGACGCCGTGGATGAACCCGACGAGCATCCAGCGAGCGACCAGTGATGCCTGAGCGTCGACGACGCTCTCGAAGAACGCGAGGTACGGGTTCTCCGCCTCGACTGCATGGGGGTGGTGACGCGCGATTGCGTAATCGGCGAGGCGCCGCACGAGCGTCGGCCCATTGTGCGCTGCTGCGTACTGGAACGTGCCAACGCGGACATGGCTCGCCGCAACACGGGCGAGCACCGCGCCGGGCAGTACCGTGTCCCGCGCGACCTGAGCGCCGGTCGCCACCACAGCGAGCGCCCGGGTAGTGGGAATGCCTAGCGCGTGCATCGCCTCGCCGATCGCATACTCGCGAAGCATCGGGCCAACGGCTGCCTTCCCATCGCCACCTCGTGCGAACGGCGTGCGTCCCGAGCCCTTCAGGTGCACGTCGCGACGGCGTCCGTGAACGTCGAGCACCTCGCCGATCAGGAGCGCTCGGCCATCGCCGAGGCTGGGCACGAACCCACCGAACTGATGGCCGGCGTAGGCCTGCGCTACCGGCGATGCCCCCTCGGGCGTGGCGTTGCCGACCAGGACGGCGACACCATCAGGGGCTCTGAGCGCATCAGCATCGACACCCAGCTCCGCGGCCAGCTCCTCATTAAGCGCCAACAGCCGGGGTGCAGGCGCCGGTGTCGCTTGCCACGGCTTGTACAGACCCTCCAGTTCACGCACATAGGAGTTGTCCAACGCGAACAGCAGCCGGGCAGCGACGCTCATAGTCCCGAGGCTAACGGGACCGGTCGCCGCGCCGAAACGGACGAACGATCGGTTTGATCACGGTTTGGGTGCCTGAAGTGACATGACGTGTCACTCAACGCACCGAAACGGTGATCATGCCTCACCCAACCGCCACGTCACCTTCCAACCCAGCTGCCACCTCGGCGGTCCGAGGCCAAGCCTCTCTAGGATGCCGCGATGAGCGCTGCCCGAGTAGCCGCCTCGCGCGGTTGGCAATTACAGGTTGTTGCACTGCGCACGAGCGATTCGATATCATTCCAATAACAAAAATGTGACTTAGGTGACGTGACCGCTGTGCGGGGTAGCTGTAGTTAATCGGCGCCGTAGAAAGCGTAGCCGCGCCGATCAGACAACAGGAAGTTATCATGACGCACAACCGACGCACAGCAACACGGATGGGTCTAGCCGCGATCGCCGCGTCGTCGGCACTGGTCCTCGGCGCATGCGGTGGGGGTGGAAATGCGCCAGCAGGCCACCAGGGCGCACCCGCCCCAGGTGCAGCGCCCAATTCCGGTGGTAGTGCTGCAATCGCGAGTAGCTGCGTACCCAGCAGCCAGATCCTGAACAACACGCAGTCCTACGCCGGCAAGCCGGTCACGGTCACCGGGACGGTCGCCCAGGTCGTCGGCCAGCATGCCTTCACCGTTGCCGCCAGCACAACCAACGGCAACGGGATCCTCGGCAACAGCAACAGCAACGCTCAGATGCTGCTTGCCGTCGAACAGCAGACCACGCAGCTCAGTCCGGGTTCCCCCGTGCAGGTCACCGGCACATTGCAGCCCGCGTTCGACAGCAACCAGGCAGCGACGTTCACCGGGGGCAGCCTCGGTCAGGGCTCATTCACCCAGTTCAACGGCAAGCCCTACGTCCAGGCTGAGTTCGCCGGACCGATCAGCGATAACCTGACCCGCGGGACCCAAAACGGAGGCATCATCAGCGGTGGCAATAACGGCAGTAGTAGTTGCGCCGCCGCTAACGACGTCCTGAATAACACCCAGTCCTACGCCGGCAAGCAGGTCACGGTTACCGGCACGATCGCCCAGGTCCTCGGCCCGCACGCGGCCACCATTGCCGCCACTGGCAACAACGCCAACAACGGGCAGACGCTGCTTGCCGTCGCCAAGGAAAACATGCCGCTCAACCCGGGGTCCCCGGTGCAGGTCACCGGCACGTTGCAGCCCACGTTTGACGCCAACCAAGCGGAGTCCTTCATCGGGAGCAATCTCGACCCGGCGACATTCACACCGTACAACGGCAAGCCCTACGTCCAGGCGGTGTACGCCGGACCGGCCAGCGCGAACCTGACCGGCAACAACGGCCAACCCTAACGACCGGTCGAGGTCGTGACGGCTACTGCGCTGGGAGGATGTGACGAATCGGGCGGACCACCAGAGACTGCAGCAAGTACGCCGGCCGAGCTCGTCGACTAGCTCTTCCAGGGCTGCCAGGTTAAAACCTGCGGTGGCAGCGAGGAGAGGTTCGGCGGACGGGCTCGGCGACGTCGGGATGAACTGCAGTTGACGGTGCCGCCCTCGCGGGCAGCGCCAGCCGGGACAACACCGCCAGGCAATAGGCCGGCGGTGGCAGCGGCGCTGGCGGTGCCCGCGATTATCCGGCTGACCTGGCTAGCCGGGGGTGCAGCCGAAAAGTTGGCTCAGGTCAGGCGCCTGGACGATCCCGACGAGCCTTGGAGCCGGCGCCAACAGGCACCCGCCTCCGGCCGCCACCAAAGATCGCAAGACGCGGTCTGAGGAGGTGCCAGCAGTAATCGGTTCCTCGAAGCGGGATGATCCCCCATGAAACTGGTGCTGCTAGCCAGGACGGATGTCGCCATGAGCTGCGGCAAGATAGCCGCCCAGGTCGCTCACGCCGCCGTCCTCGCCGCGTTAACCGGTCTCGGCACAGCAGATTTCGCGACCTGGCTTGAACAGGGACAACCCAAGGTCGTGCTCGGGGTCGGCGACGCAAACGAGCTTCGCCGCTGGCCGAGGCCGGGAAACAGGCGGGACTTCCGATCTCGCTGGTAGCGGACGCAGGGCGAACCCAACTACCGTCGGGCACCCTAACCTGCGCCGCGATCGGCCCGGCGGAAGACCGCCGGATCGACGCCATCACCGGTGATCTACCACTGCTGTGAGCGGGTGGCGTCGTTGGCCGCGGGTGCAGTGGCTCCGGTGCTGTGACCGCTGATACCGGGCGTTCCGGTCGCGGCGGGACCCACCGAGGGGAACACCGACCGTGCACCCGCCTACCCAGCTACTGGCGACCTTCGCCGAACTCGCCCTCGCCATCTGATCCTGGCGGCCAACACGGTTGAGTATATTTGCACTCAGTCAACGCAACGAATGCCCTGCTGCGCACCTGACGACGCCGCTATTGCGTAATGGTGACCGGCGGCTTCGGTTTCGATGATGTCGGCGCGCGACTCCTGCTTCAAAGGCACCCTGCATGGATCGTGAGTCCTTCAAGGCGTCCGGCACACTATCGGCGAAGGTGAAGCAATCTCGCAGTCCGGCGGCCGCCAGCGCCCAGTTGGCGCTTCGAGAGTTGCATACCAATCGTAGGGAATGATCTTGTTGGGTAGCGAGTTCGTCCGCCTCGAATAGCGCGGACAGCCCGGCAGATCCCAGGAACATCACACCATCGAGGTCCACAACCACGACTCGGGCAACGGTCAGCTGCGCGATCAAAGAGGTGGCTAGTTCCAGCGCAGTTGGCGTGTCGATCTGGCCTACTACGGTCACCACACGAGCGTCGAGTCCGTGCTCGGCTACCCGCACACCGATGCCGGAGGGAAAGTCGCTGCTCACATTCATACTCGGCAAGATATAGGGCAGGTCACAGAGAAGCGCCACGCGGCCGGTCAAAGTTGCTGAGCGGTGTCATATAGTCGGTGTGCGGCACAGCGCGACCGAAGTGTCGAGCATCACTTCAGTGTCGTCGGTGTCTGGTTCCAGATGATGGGTGACGGATCGTCGTCACTTGATGGGTGATCGTGCCTAGCCGATTTTGCGGTTTGGTGGTGTAAGCGTCCCGGCAGCGCCGGAGCGTGGCGTCGAACGAGTCGAACAGATCGCCGTCAAGTGCCCAACCTTCACCGAGCCGATCAACGGCCGGATGTGCTTCTCCGCCTGACTGCGGTAGTTGGCGAGCGTGTTGTCCTCCAGCTCGGCAAGCTCGAAGTGCCGATCAAGCAACTGGGTGACCGTTGCGTTGGTCCGACAGGTTGCACCGCTCGTCGACCTGGTTCGTCAGCCGACGCATGACCTTCTGCGCCCCGACGTGGGCGCTGGGGCAGGCCGGGATGCTCTCTTTCAGGTAGTGGCGTCGCCCAGTCAGTGAATCGATTCCGGCGTACATGGGGACCCGCAGTGCGCCGCTGGGCAGCTCCTCGATGCTGCCGCGCTGCCGCCTGGCGCGGCGTACTGAGGGTGCAGCCATGGAGCGACTGCAGCGCCCACTCGCACCCACGTTTGATTCCAGGCGGCCGAGTCCAGCTCGCGTGCTGGAACAGCTTTCGCAGGTGAGAGGTCGAGCCGCCGGTCGGAATCGAACCGACGACCTGCTCATTACGAGGAGGCCATACCTCGCCACCCATGGCCTCTACCAGCGGCAGCAATTGCAGATCTCGCACCTTTAGGTGACTTCAACGGCGTCATTCTACCGCAAGCGTCCTACAAAGACTTCTTCCGGTTGTGGACTGCCAGCCCGCTCACGCTGCCCAGGATTGCTCCCAATGGATCTGCGCCGTTTCGGCACCGCTGGCAAGCAGCCGGTCGAAGAGCGCATCGAGACGCTTCGCGACATCCATCGTGAACCACACCTGCCCGCACGCGGGGCAGATCGCAACCGGAACATCGAGAACCAGCGCAATTCGACCATCACGCTCCGCGAGCCGCGCACGATGAGCCGTAACACGCTCGCCGTTCTCACAGACCTCGCATCACATCAGCGCCTCCGTCTGCGGAAGTCGTGGCTCCACCGTCCAGGATCCGGCTCGTACACGGTGACAAGATGCTCTTCTCCTCGAACAACGTTAAACGATCACGACCACGTGCAACGGCCGTCTCCAGGAGCTAACCAGCACGAGCTCCTTGAGCCGACCCGGCTCGGGTTCATCCTCCTCAATGACCTCCCCACCACCCAGGAGCTCTTCGAACTCAGCCAACGCCATGTCGATCGACGTCACTCAGGCTCCTCGATGCCAGACGACGGCTGTAGTCGCGATCATTGATCAAGAGTCGCGAACCAGCGAGACGACGCGCCGTGGGCAAGATCAAAGGTGGTGCGAAACGCGATCGACCACAGCGATGGATGTGGCAGCAGTGGCCAGTGGTGCTTTCAGGTTGTGCCCCAGTCAACGCGTTCGCGCTGATCAGAGGTGAAGCCGCCTCGGGGAATCGAACCCCCGGACCTGTTCATTACGAGGACGCTGACTCTGTGCGGTCCCGGTCGCTCCTTGCGACTGCGCTTGTACGCCGGTGGTTGTAGAGCGGTACTGCCAACATGTTCACCACAGTTGGTGAACATGTTGGTGAGCGATCGTCAACTCTGGACGACCAGATCCCGGCGCAAGAGTGCTGCACGGCATCGAACGCGGTCGTCGCTGCGTGATACGCTCGCGGCATTGTCCAGCGGAGGAGCTGTCCCCGTGGCATCCGAGCACGAGCTACCGCTGGAGGAGTACCACCGAGCGGGACTTGAGATCCTCAACGGGAACCCGGAGGGCTACAAGCCGCTCTACTCGCGCCGCGATGACGTGACCTTGGCCAATCCGTTCGGTCCGCCGGTTCGCGGCTGGAGTCAGGTCTCCGCGACGTTGGACCGCGCTGCCGACAACTACCGGGATGGCGAAGTCGTCGGATTCGAAAACGTCTCCACCGTCATCGGCACCGACCTCGCCTACACCGTCGAAATCGAGAGCTACCGAGGCCGGGTGGGCGGAGCGAAGGAGATGTCTCCGGTCGCGGTTCGGGTCACCACCGCCTTTCGGCGCGAGGACGGCGTCTGGAAGGTCGTGCACAGGCACGCCGACCCGATCACCGCGCCGCGTCCACCGGAGTCCGTGATCCAGACATAGCACCGCGAGCTGCGTGCCGGCGAGATCAGGGTTCCGCGGGTCCCGATTCGTCGAAGGCGTTGTTCGGCGTCAAGGCGAACACCTGGAACCCGGGGTCGAGAACCGCTGCGGTGACCAGGTGGGCGACGATCCGGTCGGGCGTGATCGGGAGCTGATCGGCCGAGCGGATGGATGATTGGTCGCGTCGCGGTGGGTCTCACGCAGAGGCGGGCACGGCGTGCAGGACCGCACCGGGCAGGCAGCCCACGCAGCCGAGCCGCGTCTTGCTCGCCGACAGCGCAGCGGCCGCGCCGCAGTGCGGGCAGCCCTCGTTGGCGTAGGCGCCCAGCGCCGGGAGCCAGTCGAACGCCAACGGATAGCGTCGTGCTCCGCGCCGAACGTCGACCGGCACCCGCCATCCCGGCACCAGTACGGCGTGCAGCCGGAACGGGCGGATGTCGTGGCGAGCCTGGTACTTCTCGTCGATCTCCAGCAACCGCCGGGCACGCTCCTCGCGGGTGCTCGCGGCGCGGGCCGCGAGCAGCTCGGTCCGGTCGGGGTCGGCCGTGGTGCGG
>JAICHZ010000013.1 GCA_025924655.1 Pseudonocardiaceae bacterium
CACCGCGTCGAATGCGGTGTACCCCGGCGCCAGCTCGCCGGTGACGGTGGACACCAGATGCATGACGTGGCTGTAGCGCTCGACCCGGAAGAAATCGGTGACGTGCACCGAGCCGGCGCGGCACACCCGGCCGACGTCGTTGCGCCCGAGATCGACCAGCATGAGGTGCTCGGCGCGCTCTTTCTCGTCGACCATCAGGTCCTTCTCCAACCAGGAGTCCTCGTCTGGGTCAGCGCCGCGGGGCCGGGTGCCGGCGATCGGGTGCGTGGTGACCTTCCCGTCCCGGACCGTCACGAGAGCCTCGGGACTGCATCCGACGATGCTGAACTCCTCCAGGATGAGCAGGTACATGTACGGGCTGGGGTTGGTGGTGCGCAGTACCCGATAGATGTCCAGCGGGTCAGCGTCGGTGGCGATCTCGAAGCGCTGCGACACCACCACCTGAAAGGCCTCGCCGGCCCGGATGGCCTCCTTGGCCGTCTCGACCGCGGCGTGGTGTTGCTCCGGACTGCGCCGGCGCACGAACTCCGGTGCCGGTCGGCTGAACACCGCCGCGCTGGCCGGCGCCGGCGTGCACAGCTTCGCGACCATCCCGTCCAATCGGGCTACCGCGTCGTCGTAGGCCTCATCAACGCGATCGGGCGAGTCGTCCCAGTTGATCGCGTTGGCGATCAGCGTGACGGTGCCCTCGTGGTGGTCCACCGCGGCGAGATCAGTGGCCAACAGCATCACCAGTTCAGGCACCCGCAGGTCATCGACCGCCAGCTCAGGCAGCCGCTCCAGGCGCCGGACCGCGTCGTAGCCGAGGTAGCCGACCATTCCCCCGGTGAGCGGGGGCAGACCGGGCAGCGGCTCGGTGTGCAGTGCCTCAACGGTCTGCCGCAACGCCTCCAGCGGGGTACCCGCCCACGGCTCCTGTACCCCGGGAAGTCCCACCGGCGGTGTTCCACGCCAGACCGTGCGACCGCCGGACTCGGTGAGCGTGGCAGCGCTGTGCACCACGATGAACGACCATCGCGACCAGGATGAACCGTTCTCCGCTGACTCGAAAAGGAACGTTCCCGGCTGGCCTTGGGCAAGTTTGCGGTACACCCCCAATGGGGTTTCACCGTCGGCGAGCAGTGTCCGGGTCACCGGGATCACCCGGCGATCTGTCGCCAGCGAGCGAAACCGCTCCCTGCTCGGCTGCAGTTGGCCACTACCGGCCTCGGCGTTGCTGACCATGGACCTATTGTGCCCGCCGTTGACTGCACAGTGAGTTCCGGCATATTTTTCAACTTTCGTTGAAAGTAGGAGGGTGGCAGTGGCGGACAAGCGCCCGCATCCCCGGGGTCGTCGTCCGGCTGGGGAGAACACCCGGGCGGCGCTGCTCGACGCCGCGCGAGTGGAGTTCACCGAGCGCGGCTTCGACGGCGCCACCGTGCGAGCGATCGCTCAGCGCGCTGGGGTGGACGCCGCGATGGTCAATCACTGGTTCGGCGGCAAGGATGGGCTCTTCGTCGCCGCCCTGGAGATCCCCGTCGATCCTACCGAGATCCTTTCGCGGATCCTCGACGGTGATCCGGAGCAGACCGCCGAGCGGATCCTGCACACCTTCTTGTCCGTCTGGGACGCCAATGGCGGTGGGGCGCTGGCCGCACTGGTGCGCAGTGTCGCCAGTCACGAGGAGGCTGCTCGGCTGATGCGCGAGTTCCTCGGCCGAGTGATCTTCGGTCGGATCGTCACCGCGGTCGCTCCGGACCAGCCCAAGCTACGCGCAGCGCTGTGCGGCACCCAGATGGCCGGCCTCGCCATGGTGCGCTACGTGATCCGGCTAGAGCCACTGGCCTCCGCCGATCCCCACACGGTGGTCGCAGCGATCGCCCCCAACCTACAGCGGTACTTGACTGGAGTCTTGTGAGTGGCGATGCGGGTCGCCGCTCACCAGCACCTGCTGAAAGCAGGTGCCCGCCCCCGTATGACACGCCGGACCGACCTGGTCGACGACGAGCAGCACAGCGTCGCCGTCGCAGTCCAGCCGCACCTCGTGTACGTGCTGAGTGTGCCCGGAGGTCTCCCCCTTGACCCAATAGGTCTGCCTGCTGCGCGACCAGTAGGTGGCCCGCCCGGTGGTCAGCGTGCGGTGCAGCGCTTCGTCGTCCATCCAGGCCACCATCAGCACCTCGTTGGTGCCGCGCTGCTGCACCACCGCGCACACCAGCCCGTCGGCGTTGCGCTTGAGCCGCTCGGCGATCGCTGGGGCCAGCCCGCTCATCGGACGGTCACCCCTGCCTGCCGTAGACCGTCCTTGACGTCGCCGATCCGCAACTGTCCGAAATGGAAGACACTGGCCGCGAGCACCGCATCGGCACCAGCGGCTACCGCGGGGGGGAAATGGCCTACCTCACCGGCTCCCCCACTGGCGATCACTGGGACCGTGACGACAGCCCGCACGGCGGAGATCATCTCGAGATCGAAGCCGGCCTTGGTGCCGTCGGCGTCCATCGAGTTGAGCAGGATCTCGCCGACGCCGAGTTGCTCGCCGCGCACCGCCCAGGCCACTGCGTCGATCCCCGTGCCCTGCCGTCCGCCGTGTGTGGTCACCTCGAAGCCGGACGGCGTCGGTGGCTGCCCGGCAGGCACCCGCCGGGCGTCGACCGAGAGCACGATGCACTGCGCACCGAAGCGGTGGCTGGCCTCACGCAGCAGCTCCGGGCGGGCCACCGCGGCGGTGTTGATACTCACCTTGTCCGCGCCGGCGCGCAGTAGCCGGTCCACGTCGGCCACCTCGCGGATCCCGCCGCCGACGGTGAGCGGGATGAAGACGCATTCCGCTGTGCGGCGGACCACGTCATAGGTCGTCTCCCGGTCCGCCGCCGACGCTGTGACATCCAGGAAGGTCAGCTCGTCGGCGCCTTGGGCGTCGTAGGCGGTGGCCAGCTCCACCGGGTCACCGGCGTCGCGCAGCGCGGTGAAGTTCACGCCTTTGACCACCCGGCCGGCGTCAACGTCCAGGCACGGGATCACGCGCACTGCAACGGCCATCCACCCAGCCTAGGCGGCGGTCTACCGAGCGGCTGCCAAGGCATCAGGCAGGGTGAGCGCTCCGGTGTACAGCGCCTTGCCGATGATCGCGCCCTCCACACCATCCGGGACCAGCGCGGCCAACGCTGTCACGTCACCCGTTCCGGAGACCCCACCGGAGGCGATCACTGGAGCCTTCGTTCGCGCGCACACCGCGCGTAACAGATCCAGGTTCGGGCCCCGCAGCGTGCCGTCCTTGGTCACATCGGTGACGACGTAGCGTGGGCAACCGTCGGCGTCGAGACGCTCGAGTACTTCCCAGAGGTCTCCGCCAGAGGTGGTCCAGCCCCGGGCGGCGAGAATGTGCTGGCCGTCGATGACCCGGACGTCGAGCCCCACCGCGATCTGCTCGCCGTGTTCGGCGATCACTCTCCGGCACCAGTCCGGGTCTTCGATCGCCGCGGTGCCCAGATTCACCCGAGCGCACCCGGTAGCCAGCGCCCGTTGCAGTGACGCGTCGTCTCGGATGCCACCGGAGAGCTCTACCGCGATGTCCAGCCGGCCGACGACCTCGGCCAGCAGCTCGGCGTTGGCGCCCCGCCCGAACGCCGCGTCCAGGTCCACCAAATGGATCCACTCGGCTCCATCGGCCTGCCAGGCCAGCGCGGACTCGACGGGGTCGCCGTACCAGGTTTCCGTGCCAGCTTCGCCCTGAGTGAGGCGGACAGTCCGGCCACCGGCGACGTCCACCGCGGGCAGCAGCACCAAACTCACCGGCCCACCCTAGCCTCGGGGTGAATTGTCCGCCGCAGACACCACCGCCGCGCTGCCGTTGCGGTATCAGGACCAGCGCGTGACCCAGCCGCGCTAGGTCGTGCTCCGCGAGCGGGAAGTCGTATCGTTGTCGTGCTGTCATAGCCGCCGAATACATGATGTCCGGTTGGAACGAGCCACCACCCTCCAGGCTCCACACCGCTAGCCGAAGGTTGTCCTCCCGCCGGCGTGCGCCTGCCGCTGTCAGAGCGTCGGCGAGGGCACGGGCTGACGCCCGGGAACGAAGCAGGGACAGTTGCCCTCGAAGGACCTCGCCGTACAGCGGGTGAGCGAGCCGTGCGCTCAGGCGCCGGCCGTCCTGCTCAATGCGCACCAGTCCGCGACGCTCGAGCGCCTCCAAGTCGACCTGCGCCTCGACGTCCTGGAGAAGCGCCACCTCGAGGGGTTCGCCGACTGCCAGGACTTCGAGCGCTCGGCGACCGGGTTGGTCGAGTCCGGCCAGGCGAGCGTCGATGATCTCCCTGAGACGGGAAGACGCAGGTAGCGGGCCGCTCAGCCGCCAGATTCCGTCCTCGCGACGCAGCGAGCGTGTCTCAAGCGCGCCGAGAACGACTTCTCTGAGGAACAAGACATTGCCCTGCGTACGCCTGTGCAGTAGGTGCGCGGTTGCTCCGTCTACCGGCCCCTGAAGTGCGGCGGAAAGCAGCTCGCCGCTCTCATCGACAGCCAAGGGAGGAAGCTCGATCCGGTCGGCGAGCCCGTCCTTCCACAGCGCCGTGACTGCATCGGGGACCTGTTCGCCGGAGCGGACAGTGGCGAGGACGAACGTGCGCTCGGTCGTCGCCAACAGATGCGTCAGGGCGGCTGAGGCTTCGTCAAGGAGGTGCGCATCGTCGACCAGGACGGCCACCGGCTTGCACGTGCTTTAGCTCGGCCACTCGTCCGACGAGCGGCCACTTGACGTCCGGGAAACCCGGTTACACCCCTGGATCGTCGCGCAATGGTGGCCGCAAAGTCGAACATACGGGTCGGCGAAGTCCCGATCCGCATCAGCAGCCGACGGCTACAACGTCTCGATCCAGTTGCGCAGCAGGTGCGCACCGGCGTCGCCGGATTTCTCGGGGTGAAACTGCGTCGCCCACAGCGGTCCGTTCTCCACCGCCGCGACGAAGGGCTCGCCGTGCTCGGCCCAGGTCACCAGCGGAGGTGTTAGCGGCTCCGAACTTTCCATCTCCCAGCGGCGGGCAGCGTAGGAATGCACGAAGTAAAACCGAGTGTCCGGGTCGAGACCGGCGAACAGCCGCGAGCCGGGCGGCGGCGCCACGGTGTTCCAGCCCATGTGCGGCAGCACGTCGGCCTTCAACCGCTCGACGGTGCCCGGCCACTCCGCGCAGCCGTCGGTCTGCACCCCGTGCTCAACACCCCGGCTGAACAACACCTGCATGCCCACGCAGATCGCCAGCACCGGGCGGCCGCCGGCCAGCCGGCGACCGATGATCCGGTCGCCCCGCACCGAGCGCAGCCCCGCCATGCAGGCCGCGAACGCCCCGACCCCGGGCACCACCAGTCCCTCGGCGTCCAGTGCGGCGTCGACATCCGCCGTCACCTCCACCTTCGCGCCGGCGCGGTGCAGTGCCCGCTGCGCAGACCGCAGATTCCCTGACCCGTAATCCAAAACAACGACGCGCCTCACCCTCCTACCTTGGCTCACCCGCATTCAGCGGGCTCAGCGGGGTAAACAAGGTACGAATAACCCCGCTGAGCCCGCTGAATGCGTCATCCTGGGGTGGTGGGCGACGAGGACCTGATGCGGCATTTGGCGGATCTTGTGGCACGTCGGTACGAGGGGGCGGTGTCGTGGATGGATCGGGTGGCGGTGTTCCACCGGGCGGTTGAGTTGCTCGATCCGGTGGTCCGAGGCGTCCTTGCCGAGGCCGACGCGATTTTTCTGGAGAACACCGGTGAGATCACCCGCCGCAGCGTCGAACAGGACGACGGCAGCGTGGGCGAGCACTGGGAGCTGTCCTGGCCGCGGCAACGGGAAGCCGTTTCCCGAGACGGTGGTCCGGTCGCGCCGGTCCAGGTGATCGCCTGGTTCCGCCGTAGCTTCAACCACGCCCATTTGCGGGGCTCGACCGCCGGGGACTGGCCGCTGCAGGTGACCACCACCGACGACGCCACCCGGCAGTTACCGATCGTGCGCGCCATCGTCGAAGCGGAGTTACACCAGCGGATCTACGAAGGACGCTACCCGGTGATGCCTGTCGCGGTACGCAAATACGGCCTGCCGCCCAGCTGAACTCCAACGTCAGAGGTGGGCGGCTCTCCAGGTGTCCCACACCTCTGGTCGCAGTTTGCCGCGGGCGGGGACGGTAAGGCCGTGGGAGCGGGCCCAGGCACGGACTTCTGCTGTGGAGGGTTCAGGGGCGGTGGGAGCGTCGTCGAGCTCGCCGGTTGCGATGCCGGTTCGCTCCTGGGCAGCCGGCTCGATTGCTGCCCAGGTGTGTGCGGCGGCCAGATACCGGTAGGTCCACTCTTCGGCCAGCGGCCGGGTTTCGCAGAATACGAGCGCGACGGTGGGCCACCGGACCTGGAGTTCGGCCAAGCCATCAGCGACCAGTGCAGGACGTACCCGATCGAGCTTGAAGATCGCCGAGTAGCGGTCCTCCACGACCACCGCAGCCCGTGGTAGTGCCGCGAGTTGCGCCAGCGCGAAGCGCAGCGTGCCACCGGTGAGGCTGGACACCAGGTCGAGCAGCGACTTGCGTTCCACGGCGGCGACCAGCCGGTCCCCGACGGTGATGCCGTAGTCACCGCAGGGCAGCGCCCTGCGCACGGTCGACACCTGCTGGTTGGCAAACCGGTAGGCGTACTGCTCATGAGAGTCGACCACGATCTGCAGCTCGGCGATCCCGGCGGCTCGGGCGGTGGGCGTGCGCACGTCGGGGCGGGCCTGCTTGCGGGTGCGCGGAGACTGCCAAAACACCGCGTCGCGCCCGCGAGCAGTGGTGAACACGATCTGCGAACGGTTCTCCCGGGACCGGTCGAGAACCAGGTCGATCGCTGCGCCGCGCCGGACGCAGGACCGTACCGGGACCTGCTCAACGATCTCGGGGTCCTCCGGCCATTCGGTGGACTCGACCGGGTAGCAGTACAGGGCCTTCGTCCGCGGCCATGTCCCGGACGTGCGGAACACCATCCCGCTGCCCAGAGGCAGGCGCAGCAGGTAGGCCAGCCGGGACTCCGGATCCGGGTTATGGGCGATCAGCAGCTCCACAGGCATCAGGTTATTCGTCTCGTTGCGACGCTGGGCCGGTCACGTCGCTTGCAAGGGGTTGAACCACTGCAGGCCCGAGAACCGCGCGAAACCACTATCGCTGGTCGCCAGTCGCAACCCATGTTCGATGGCGAGCGCGGCAAGATGGGCGTCCGGAACATCGTTCGCGCGCAGCCCGGGCTGGGCCAGGCATGCGCCCAGCGCGTCACGATGCCGCGCGGTTGGTGGCGGCGTCCACACCGAACCGGCCTCCAGCCATGCGGTGACCTGAGCCCAAGCATCGCTGATCGACTCCGGTTCGGTGAACAGCCGCGGGTTGGTAACCAGGCGCACGAACGCGAGCAGGCTCGCCCAGGGCAGCGCCACCCGCGGCACCCGAACCAGCTGATCCTCCAGCCACGTCCGCGCCGCCTCATGTTGGGGATAGGACGTGACGTGGGCGTAGACGAGCAGGTTCGCGTCGATCGCGATCACCGGTAGCTCTCACCCTCGGTGATCGCGATGGCCTCGCTGACGTCGTCAACGTCCGGTAGTCGCGGCGCGCCGAGCGACACTGCGCGGGTGAAGGGTCCGCGTGGCGCTGCGTCCTCGCGGTCCAGGAGCGCCAATCCCGCTCGCAGCGCGTCGTTGACCAGCTGCCGAAAGGACCGGTCCCCGCGGGCGCGAAGCTGCTCGAGCTGCGCAGCGATGTCGTCGTCGAGACTGAGAGTAGTCCGCACGCATCACAGCATACAGTTTCTGATGCGGTGATGCGTCGCTATCGTCGGTGGAAGACTAGAATGGGATAGACCGACTATCCCGAACTCCACAGCAGCGCTGTTCAACCGATCTGGGACAACCCTGCTGCGGAGTTCGGGAGGCGAAGTGCGATCAGAGCAGCCAGGCGACGCCACCGGCGATCGCTAGTGCGGTCCCGATCCCCAGCACAACAGCCAGCGGCCGCGAGCGGCGCCAGGCCGACACCACGCCCCCGAGCAGGAACCCGGCCACGGCCAGCAGGGCTAGACCGACCCAGCTCACAGCATCCCTTTGGTGGACGGCACCCCGCACGTCTGCGGGTCGAGCTGCACCGCAACGCGCAACGCCCGCGCCAGCGCCTTGTACTGCGCCTCGGTGACATGGTGCGGATCGCGACCATGCAGCACCCGGATGTGTAGCGCCAGCTGCGCATGAACGGCCAGCGACTCGAAGACGTGCCGGTTGAGCACTGTCGGGTAGTTACCGCCCACCACGAACCCGGCCAACGCGTCCGGTTCACCGGTGTGCACGCAGTACGGGCGCCCGGACACATCCACAGCCACGTGCGCCAGGGTCTCGTCCATCGGCACCCACGCATCCCCGAAGCGCCGGATACCGGACTTATCCCCCAGCGCCTGGTGCAGTGCCTGGCCGAGCACGATGGCGACATCCTCGACGGTGTGGTGGGCGTCGACGACGACGTCGCCGGTCGCGCGCACGACCAGGTCGAACGCCGCATGCTTACCCAATGAGGTGAGCATGTGGTCGAAAAACGCAATACCGGTGTCCACCTCGGTAGACCCGGTGCCGTCGAGATCGAGCTCCACTAGTACCGCGGACTCCTTGGTTACCCGCTCGATCCGCGCTGTACGACTCACCGTGCCTCCGCTGTGTCACTGGTTTGACCCTGCGAGCAGGTCTCAGCAAGAACTGCCGCGCTGGCGGCGAGGAACGCGTCGTTCTCCGCGGGGGTGCCCACGGTGACCCGGAGGTGACCCGCGATTCCCACGTCCCGGATCAGCACACCGAACTCCAGGTAACGCCGCCACGCCTCGGGCGCATCGGCGAAGCATCCGAACAACACGAAGTTGGCATCCGACGGCACCACCTGGGCGCCGAGGTTGCGCAGCCCCGCGATGACGCGCTCGCGCTCGGCCACCAAGGTAGCCACGGACTCCAGCGTCGATGATCCGTGCCGCAAGGCGGCGCTGGCGGCAGCCTGGGTGAGCGCCGAAAGGTGGTAGGGCAGCCGCACCAGCAACAGCGCGTCCACCACCGCCGGCGCGGCGACGAGGTAGCCCAACCGCCCGCCCGCGAACGCGAACGCCTTGCTCATCGTCCGGCAAACCACCAGCCGATCGGCGAACTGCGCTAGCAGTCCGATCGCGCTCGGGCGCCTGGAGAACTCCCCGTAGGCCTCGTCGACCACCACGATGCCCGGTGCCGCGGCGAGCACCGCCGCCAGGTCGTCACGCGGGATCGACTGCCCGGTGGGGTTGTTGGGGCTGGTGACGAACAGCACGTCCGGCCGGTGCTGCTCGATGGCGGCCACCGCGGCCACGGGATCCAGCGAGAAGTCCGGTCGCCGCGGCGCCGGGATCCAGTGCGTGCGAGTGCCCGCGGAGATGATCGGGTGCATGGAGTAGGACGGGGTGAAGCCCAGCGCGCTGCGGTCGGCCCCACCGAAGGCCTGCAGCAGCTGCTGGATGATCTCGTTGGACCCGTTGGCGGCCCACAGGTTCGCCGCGGTCAGCGGCACACCGGTGCGCTCGGCGAGGTAGCCGGCCAGGTCGGTGCGTAGCGCCACGGCATCCCGGTCGGGGTAGCGGTGCAGGTTGCGCGCCGCCAACGCCACGGCGGCGGTGACGTCGGACACCAGCTTGGGAGGCGGCGGGTAGGGGTTCTCGTTGGTGTTCAGTTGCACCGCGACGTCGAGTTGCGGCGCGCCGTAGGGACTGCGGTCCCGCAAGTCGTCGCGCAGTGGCAGATCGGCGAGCGTCACCTCGCAGCCGATAGGTCCGGCCACCGCCGTCACTGCGACGTTTCCCGGAACCGGGCGGTGATCGCTTGGCCGTGCGCGGGCAGGTCCTCAGCTTCAGCCAACGCGACGACGTGGTCGGCGACCTTCACCAGGGCATCGCAGTCATACTCGATGAGCTGGACGCCGCGCAGGAAGGTCTGCACGGACAGCCCCGAGGAGTGCCGGGCGCAGCCGCCGGTGGGCAGCACGTGATTGGAGCCGGCGCAGTAGTCGCCCAGCGAGACCGGCGCGTACGGGCCGACGAAGATCGCCCCGGCGTTACGCACCCGGCGAGCCACCGCGGCCGCGTCGACGGTCTGGATCTCCAAGTGCTCGGCGGCGTAGGCATCCACCACGGACAACCCGGCGTCCACATCGGACACCAGGATGCACCCAGACTGCCGGCCGGTCAGCGCGGTGCGGATCCGCTCGGTGTGCTTGGTGGCCACGACCTGCCGGTGCAGCTCGGCGTCGACGGCATCGGCGAGCGCCACCGAGTCGGTGACCAGCACACTGGCCGCCAGCGTGTCGTGCTCGGCCTGGGATATCAGGTCAGCGGCGACGTGCACCGGGTCGGCGTGGGCGTCGGCCAGGATGGCGATCTCGGTGGGCCCGGCCTCAGCGTCGATGCCGATCATGCCGCGCAGCGCGCGTTTGGCTGCGGTGACGTAGATGTTGCCAGGTCCGGTGACCAGATCCACCGGGTCCAGTGCCGCGCCGTCGGTATCAGTGCCGCCGTAGGCGAGCAGTGCGACGGCCTGCGCTCCGCCGACGGCCCATACCTCCTCAACCCCGAGCAGCGCGGCGGCAGCGAGCACGGTGGGGTGCGGCAGGCCACCGTGAGCGGCCTGCGGGGGCGAACACACCACCAGCGACTCCACCCCTGCCACCTGCGCGGGCACCACGTTCATCACCACCGTGGACGGGTAAACCGCCAGGCCGCCGGGCGCGTAGAGCCCGACCCGGGCCACCGGTATCCACCGCTGCGTGACGGTGCCACCGGGAACCACCGGGGTGACCGTTTCGGTGCGTCGCTGGTCGGTGTGCGTCCGGCGGACCCGGGCGATGGACTCCTCCAGCGCGGCGCGCACGGTGGGGTCCAGCTGTTCCAGCTCGGTGCGCAGCGCATCGGCCGGCACCCGGACAGCAGCTGGCCGCACCCCGTCGAACCGTTCGGCGAAGTCCAGCACCGCCGCCACACCGCGGTCCCGCACGGCGTCGATCACCGGAGCCACCTGGTGGGCCACCGCGTCGACGTCGACCTCGGCCCGCGGCAGCATGCCGCGCAGCGTCGCGGGGCCAGGAAGACGACCACGCAGGTCGGTGCGGCCAAGCATGCGAGCCCCTCTCTATCCGAGCGTCGCCTCCCAGGGTAAGCGCCGCCGCGCATTGAGCGGGCTCAGCGGGGTCTGACGCCTCGAAATAGCCACGCTGCGCCTGCTGAATGCGTCGGTGGCGGGCACCGTTACCCTGCGTGGGATGTCTGTGCGGCGGGTTGTGGTGGGCGCTGTGTTGGGGATTCTTACGCTGGTCGTTCCGGTTTCAGCGGCTGCGGCGCCGGCCCCGCCGCCGTCGGCCTACCGGGTGCCGGGGGTGGACAACCCAAGCGTGCGCACCGCTGTGGCGAACCAGGGCGTGGAGGTCCTCGGTGGCGGCCGGGACTACCTGGAGGTACTGGCCACGCCCGCGCAGGCCGAGCGACTGCGGGCCAGCGGGCTGCGGCTGGTCTCCCTTCCAGCGGCGGCGCCACTGCCGGTACCGGTGGCACCGGGCCAATTCCCCATCGGATACCGGGGCTATCACACCTACGGCCAGCTCACCACCGAGCTGGGCTCGCTGGCCGCCGCGCACCCCAACCAGATCGCTGTATCGAGCTACGGGAAGTCGGTGCAGGGTCGCCCGCTGCTACTGGTGAAGATCAGCGACGACGTCCGCACGGACAAGCACGAGCCGGAAGTCCTGTTCAGCTGCGCTCAGCATGCTCGTGAGCACATTACCGTCGAAATGTGCTTGCACATTGTGCGGCGGCTGGCGCAAGGCTATGGAACCGATCCGGCGATTACCCGGCTGCTGAAGTCCCGGGAGATCTGGGTGGTGCCGATGGTCAACCCGGACGGCGCCGAGTACGACATCTCCACCGGCCTTTTCGCGATGTGGCGCAAGAACCGCCAACCGACCCCGGAGAATCGCGAGGTCGGCACCGACCTCAACCGGAACTGGGGCGACGAGTGGGCCTGCTGTGACGGGTCGAGCTCCAGTCCCGCCAACGACACCTACCACGGCCCGACCCCGTTCTCCGCGCCGGAGACCGCGCAGCTCCGGGACTGGGTCAACAGCCGGGTGATCGGCGGCGTACAGCAGATCACTGCCCACATCGACTTCCACAGCTTCTCCGAGCTGGTGCTCTGGCCCTACGGTTTCACCTCCAGCGACACCGGGCCCGGTTTGAACAAGTCCGATGCGGACACCTTCCGCAAGCTGGGTGAGCAGATGGCCGCCACCAACGGCTACACACCGGAGCAGTCCAGCCACCTCTACATCAACGACGGCTCGATCGGGGACTGGATGTGGGCACAGCACCACATCTGGACCTACACGCTGGAGATGTACCCGACCAGCCTGACCCAAGGCGGCTTCTACCCACCGGCATCGGTGATCGACCGCGAGACCACGCGCAATGACGCGGCGGTGGACCTGCTGCTCAACTACGCAGACTGCGTCCCGCGAATCATCGGAGCCCACTGCGCCACCCGCTAGCCGCGCGAAGGAGAGATGCTCAATTGTCCCAAGACATGGCGCATGAGTTGGTCGCGCGGACCCCGACCTACGAATTCCGCTCCGCCGGCAAACTCTGCACAGCATGCGGCGCGATCATCGGTAACGTACGCGGTGACGACCAAATCCACACCCAATGGCACGAAGCCCTCGCCGTGCTCCTCGCACCCAGCTAGGCGCCATTCGGACCCGAATGGCGATTGTAGAGGGCCCAAAATCGCGATTCGGCTCCGAATGGCGACGGACCCTTCAGCACAAATCGAGACCAAGATCAAGGGCTGGGGCTGAGTGGGTGAGGGCACCTACCGAGAGGTAGCGCACGCCGGTTTCGGCGTATGCGCGGGCGACGTCGAGGGTCAGGCCGCCGGAGGCTTCCAGCTCGGTGTTCGAGCCCGCGGCGCGGCGGACGGATTCGGCGCACTGCGCGACCGTCATGTTGTCCAGCAGTACCAGGGACACCTCGGCGGCCAATGCCTCGTCCAACTCGTCGAGGGTGCCCACCTCCACCTCACAGGGCAACGCGGCAGCATGCGCCCGCACTGCCACGATCGCCGCGGTCACCGAACCAGCCGCGGCCACGTGGTTGTCTTTGATCAGCACTGCGTCCCCGAGCCCCATCCGGTGGTTGACCCCGCCGCCGCAGCGCACCGCGTACTTCTGCAGTGCGCGCAAACCCGGCAGCGTCTTGCGGGAGTCCCTGATCGATACGCCGGTGCCAGCCACCGCATCCACCCACGCCGCGGTGGCGGTAGCCACCCCGGAGAGATGACACAGCAGGTTGAGCGCAGTTCGCTCGGCGGTGAGCAGGCCGGCCACCGGGGCGCGGACCGCCAGCACGGTATCGCCGGCGGCAAGCCGGTCTCCATCCTGGCGCCCCATGGTGATCTCGTATCCGCTGGCCCCGAGTACCGCGTCGAGCACGGCGACGAAGACCGGCAAACCGGCTAGCGTGCCAGGTTCACGTGGCGAGACAGTGGCGGTGGCGACAGCTCCGGCGGGCACGCAGGCCGCAGTGGTGGCGTCCGGGCCATAGCGGAGGTCCTCCGCCAGCGCGGTGCTGATGACCCGGCCTATTTCGTCGGGCCCCACGCTGGCGAGTGCGTTCACGCCACCCCTCCGATCAGCGCCGGCTCAGCGGGCACCGGAGTTCCGTTATCGTCGAGCACCACGGCGATGCTGCGCCGCCAGCGCTTTGCAGGGCGAGGATGATCGGTCCGCAGATGGCAACCACGGCTCTCGGTGCGTGTGGCGGCGGCGGCCAGCACGGCGGCCGCTGCCAGGGTGAGCCCAGCGTCCTCAGCGTCATGTGGCGTCCGTATCCGCCGACGTGTGGTGGCGCCCGCGACGGCCGCAGCAGCGGCGAGACCGGCCGAGTCGCGCCCGATGCCGGCGTGCGCACTCATCGCTTGCTGCAGTGCGTCGCGATCAGCGACCGGGCGAACCTCGTGGGAGGGCAGCGGCGGACCGGCACACCGTGACACCGGGAAGTCAGCAGCGACCGCCTCCGCGGCCCGTCGCCCCATCACCAGTCCTTCCAGCAGGCTGTTGGAAGCTAGCCGGTTCGCGCCGTGCAGACCGGTCCGGGCTACCTCCCCCGCGGCGTACAACCCAGGCACCGTCGTCCGGCCGCTGGTATCGGTGACCACGCCACCGCACTGATAGTGCGCGGCCGGGGCCACCGGGATCGGCTCGCAGGCTGGATCGACGCCGATCGACGCGCAGGCTGCGTGCACCGTCGGGAAACGGCGGCGCAGCTGCGCGCTGCCGAGGTGGGTGGCGTCCAGCAGGACGTGGTCGGTGCCCGTCGCCGCCATCCGCCTGGTGATCGCCGCGGCCACCACGTCGCGTGGCGCCAAGCCACCGAGCGGATGCACACCGGTCATCACCGGGTCGCCGGCGATGTCCAGCAGCACCGCGCCCTCGCCCCGGATCGCCTCGGTGACCAAGGGTTGGCGACCCCTCGAGCCCGCGCCGAGGTACAGCGCCGTCGGATGGAACTGCACAAACTCCAGGTCGGCGGTCAGCGCCCCGGCCCGTAACGCCAGTGCCACCCCGTCGCCGGTGGCAACATCGGCGTTGGTGCTGGCGGCGTAGAGCTGGCCGAGGCCTCCGGTGGCGAGCAAGACGGCCCGAGCGCGCAACACACCGCCACCTTGCTCGTCCAGCAGGGCCAAACCGGCGACTCGACCGGTCTCGTCACGCAGCACCTCGCTGACCGACTGCCCTTCCAGCAACACCAGCTGCCGGCTGCGGGCGGCGCCGGCCAGCGCCCGCTCGATCTCGGCGCCGGTGGCGTCACCACCGGCGTGGATCACTCGGTAGGCCCGATGTCCGCCCTCCCTGGTTCGGTGCACATCCGGCCAACCACCGTCGAAGACGGCGCCGTGCGTCCTCAGCTCGTTGACCGCGGCGGGGCCTGCGGCCAGGATGGTCCGGACGGCGGCCTCGTCGCAGAGCCCGGCGCCGGCCGTGAGCGTGTCCACTACATGCGCGTCCACGCTGTCGCCGTGCGGCGCCTGATCACCGGGCAGGACCACCGCGATACCGCCCTGCGCGCACCGGGTGTTGCCGTCCTCTACCGTCGTCTTGGTCACGGCCACCACCCGCAGGCCGAACTCGGCGGCGCGCAGGGCGGCAGTCAACCCGGCGACGCCAGTACCGACCACCGCGAGGTCGACGGTGACCTCCCAAACAGTCACTCGTCGCCGCCCGGCCGGCCGATAGCGATCATGCGCTGAACGGCGCTCCGGGCGCGCGCGGCGATGTCGGCTGGGACGGTCACTTCGTCGACGCCGTCGCGCAGTGACCGCAGCAACGCCGCCGGAGTGATCATCTTCATGTACCGGCAGGAGGCCCGGTCGTTGACTGCGTGGAAGTCGACCTCTGGGGCTGCGCGCCGCAGCTGGTGCAGCATGCCGATTTCGGTGGCCACCAGTACTTCGTGCGCACCGGTCGATCGGGCAGCAGCGAGCATGCCGCCGGTGGACAGGATCCGCACCCGTTCGGCGGGCACCACACCCGCACCCGCCAGGTACAGGGCGCTGGTCGCGCAGCCACATTCCGGGTGGATGTAGAGCTCGGCGTCGGGCCTGGCCGCAGCCTCGGCAGCCAGCTGGGCACCGTTGATCCCGGCGTGCACGTGGCACTCGCCAGCCCAGATGTGCAGGTTGCGCCGGCCGGTGACGCGCTGCACGTGCGCACCGAGGAACTGATCGGGCAGGAACAGCACCTCACGCTCCGCGGGGATCGAGTCGACCACCTCGACGGCATTGGATGAGGTGCAGCAGATGTCGGTCTCGGCCTTGACATCAGCACTGGTATTCACATACGACACGACGACCGCGTTCGGGTGCTCGGTCTTCCAGTCCCGCAGCTGGCCGGCGTCAATGGAGTCGGCCAGCGAGCAACCCGCACGCGCGTCCGGGATGAGCACTGTCTTGTCCGGTGCCAGGATCTTCGCCGTCTCGGCCATGAAGTGCACGCCGCAGAAGACAATGGTGCTTGCCGCACAGTCAGCGGCGATTCGTGACAGCGCCAGAGAGTCGCCGACGTGGTCGGCGATGTCCTGTATTTCGGGCACCTGGTAGTTGTGCGCGAGCAACACCGCGTCGCGCTGGCGGGCAAGGTCGCGTACCTCCTGACGCCAATCTCGATCAACCTCTGGTCCTGGGTGGCCGGCGTGGGTCCACTCCGACGCGGCGGTAGCGGCCATGTCGCCTCCTTCGCCAGCCCTGACGCTGGCCCCTGCCCCAGTTTTCGCCTTACAATCGAAAACGTGAATGATAACAGCGGTGGCCTCGCGATGCACGAAGTCCTCGCCGCTGTACTGCAGGTTCGTGAAGGGCAGCTGCAGGTACTGCTGTGGCAACGCGCCATCGAACCCGATGCTGGGCGCTGGGCACTGCCGGGCGGCCGGCTCGGCGACAGTGAGGACGTGCAGACTTCGGTGCTGCGCCAGCTCGCCGAGAAAGTCGATGTCCGCGACGTCGCGCACGTCGAGCAACTCGAGGTCTTCAGCGCGCCGGATCGGATGCCGCACCGGCGGACCGTCGTGACCGCTTTCCTCGGGTTGGTGCCCTGCGTGGCTGATCCCGTGCTGCCCGACGACACGGCATGGCATCCGGTGACCGATGCCCTCCAAGGGTCGCCCCCCACCGCGTTCGACCACGGCCTGATCGTGCGGCGGGCCAGGGATCGGTTGCGCGCCAAGCTGTCCTACACCAATCTCGGGTTCGCGCTGGCGCCACCCGAGTTCACTGTGTCCAGTCTGCGCGAGCTCTACGCTGCTGCGCTGGGCCACCGAGTCTCAGCAACCAACTTACAGCGAGTGCTGGCCCGCCGTGGGGTGCTAATCCCCACTGGCGGAACCGCACCGCCAGGACCGGCCGGCGGCCGACCCGCTGCGCTGTACCGCTTCGCGGAGCGCGGCATGCGGATCACCGATCCGTTCGCGGTGCTGCGACCACCCGAGCCACCGCATGCCCCGGAAGGGGTAGTTCACTTAGCGGATCCACGCGCGGCACCGTAACGTTTACCTGTGGCCGAGACTGTCCCGCTATTCCCGCTGGGTACTGTGCTGCTTCCGGGGGCGTCGCTTCCGCTGCACATCTTCGAGCCCCGTTACCGTCAGTTAACTGTCGACCTGGTCACCGGCGCCGTACCCGGCCGCAGCTTCGGCGTGATCGCGGTCAAGCAGAGCCTGGAATCGACGGAGGAGGTCCACGAAATCGGATGCACTGCGGTCCTCCAGGATGCCCGCAGGCTGCCCGATGGCCGCTTCGACATCGTCACGCGCGGCAAGAAGCGGTTCCGGCTGCTCGATATCGACAACACCTCCGCGCCATATCTGGTGGGCAGGGTCGAGTGGGTGCCTGATGACGATCTACCGGCAGAACAGTCGATGCTCCTGCCGATGCTGGCCCGCTCGGCCCGGGAGGCTCACCGGCAGTACTGCTGCGCGGCGTGGCAGCAGGGTGATTGGGAGGAGCCCAAGGAAGACGTCGACGTCGCAGCGTTGGCACACCTGCTGGCCTCAGACTGCTTGCTGACCCTGGAAGACCGGCAAGCCTTACTCGAGG
Source organism: Pseudonocardiaceae bacterium (assembly GCA_025924655.1). Taxonomy (GTDB): domain Bacteria; phylum Actinomycetota; class Actinomycetes; order Mycobacteriales; family Pseudonocardiaceae. The sequence goes on from JAICHZ010000013.1 coordinate 17,666, forward strand.
ACCGCGACCCCGCTGATCGGCTACGCATGGTACGTACCCTGCTGGTGCGCGAGGCGGCGTTCCTGCGGACGCTGCGTGCGGTACCGGTACCGCTGAACCAGTTCGCAGAACAAGCCAGCCGCAACTGACCGGTCACGAGCGCAGGTCCTCCGCGCCATTCCAAGCGGTCGCGAGGCAGTAGGTCACCGCAACGCCGAACGGCTGCGTGACGATCACCCAGGCTGACTCGAGCACCGGGGCCTGCGGGAACGGCGCGCCGGTCCCCGCCCGATTGGGATAGTGCGCGGCGGCCAGCCACAGCCCAACGCGCATCGCGAGCCACGCCCCCACCAGCGAGCCGAGCACCGCGGCGACCAGCACCACCGGGCCACGCCACCGCCGGAACAGCCACAACGCCGCGCCAATGAGCATTCCGGCGGCCAGCCCGAACAGCACGAAGGTCGCCATATCGTCGAAGCGGTGCTCACTTTGCCCCACGAAGGGCAGCACGCCACCTGGCGTGGGCGCCAGCGGCGAGCGCGCGACGAACTCGGGCGGCGCCAGCCAGGACCACAGCGCGCCCAGCGGCAGGCCCAGCACCGCCACCAAACACAGCACGGCCAGCGCGGGAGCCAGATCGGCGCGGAACACCACACCGGATCGGGACTCGGGAACCTGCTGGACGTCAGGCTGCGCCGCGCTCATCCTGACCCCGGATGCGGCCCGTGTGCGCTGCATCTGGCCGACCAACCGGTCGGCGTCACTTGCACCACCATCCGACGCGAGCATTCCGGGCAGTATCGCGGCGGCTCGAGGTGCCTGCGATGGGCGCAACTGACGTGCTCGCCGTCGCCTACCGGACGTCCACAGGCGTCGCAGAAGCTCATAGCGTCCGACCCAGGGCTTTGATCGGCATGCGCAGCTCGGTGAGCATCTCCAGGTCCGCCTGCGCGGGCCGGCCGAGATTGGTCAGGTAGTTGCCCACGATGATCGCGTTGATGCCGCCGAGCATGCCCCGCTCAGCACCCAGATCCCCGAGGGTGAGCTCGCGGCCACCGGCGAAGCGAAGGACTGTGCGGGGTAGCGCAAGTCGGAATGCGGCCACAGTCCGCAGTGCATCGGCACCCGCCACCACCTCGTAGCTCTCATACGGGGTGCCTGGCTGCGGGATCAGAAAGTTCATCGGTACCTCATCGGGAGCCAGCATGGCGAGCTGCGCGGCGAACTCGGCACGCTGCGCCACCGACTCGCCCAACCCGATGATGCCGCCGCAGCAGACCTCCATTCCGGCCTCGCGCACCATTCGCAACGTCTCGAAGCGCTCCTCCCAGGTGTGCGTGGTCACGACGCTGGCGAAGTGCGAGCGGGCGGTCTCCAGGTTGTGGTTGTACCGGTGCACGCCGATAGCGGCTAGCTCGTCTACCTGCTTTTGGGTCAGCATGCCCAGCGAACAGGCGATGTTGATCTTCGCGGTTTCCGGTTCTGCCCGGATCGCCTCGATACCCGCTTTCACCTGTGACATCAGCCGCCGATCGGGTCCGCGCACCGCGGCCACAATGCAGAACTCGGTCGCGCCGGTGGCCGCGGTCTGCTTGGCGGCTTCCACCAGACCTGGGATGTCCAGCCACACCGCCCGCACCGGTGAGTTGAACTGGCCGGACTGCGAGCAGAAGTGGCAGTCCTCCGGGCAGCCACCGGTCTTGACGCTGACGATGCCCTCGATCGCGACTTCCGGGCCACACCAACGCATCCGCACGTCGTGCGCCAGCGCGAGCAACTCCGCCAACCGGTCTTCCGGCAGGTGCAGTACCGCGAGTGTCTGCTGCTCGGATAGCCCCGTTCCCTGGTCAAGCACCTGTTCGCGAGCGACGGTCAGCACATCGGCCTGCGACCGGGTCACGGGCAACTCCTCTCGACGGCGGTCCTGCCCGGCCAGTCTGCCGCACTGCACCGCCGAGGCTCAGTCGCCCGCACCGTCCTCGATCCAGTCGGCTATGTTCCCCAGCTTGCCGCTGACGATGTCGGCCTGCGCGGGTGAGATCACGATGTGCCGGCCCTCCGAGTCGGTGACTCTCACCTCCGGCATGCGCAGGGTGACGGACACCGGTCCCTTGCCGCCGTGGGCCGGCACCTCCCAGGTTTTCTCCACCACGGTCTCGCTCATGCACTTGCGCTCGATCTCAGCCAGTTCCATTCGACGAACATCGACCGTTGCAAGTACTGCAAGCAATAACCTGATCGAGTGATTGGATCTGCTCTGCGCAGGCAGCATAGTGCACGTTATGCCCGGTAACCCGCACACCTCGGTCCGCTCCCGCCAGGTCGCCGCCGAATTGCGGGTGCTCCGGGAGCAGGCGGGACTGTCCGGCGCGGAGGTGGCCAAGCGCATGGGCATGTCGCCCAGCAAGATCAGCCGAATCGAGACCGGCAACAGTGGCCTGCAGATCGAGGACGTCGCCGCGCTGCTGGGCCTCTACCAGGTGCCCGCGTCGACCCGCGACGAGCTGCTCGACCTGGTCCGGCGTTCGGAGGAACGCGGCTGGTGGACCCGCCAGCCCGGACTCCCCCAGCTGTGGCGCAGTCTGATCGACTTCGAGGCCAAAGCCACCCGGATACAGAACTACGAAGCGCTGGTGGTGCCCGGTCTGTTGCAGACCGCTGAGTACACTCGGGCGATCATCCAAGGCATCGCGCCGACCATCACCGACGCCGAACTGGATAATCTGGTGGCTGCCCGCATGGCCCGCCAGGCGGTGCTCACCCGGGCCAATGCTCCGCAGTTTTTCGCGGTAGTCGACGAGGGCGTCCTTCGTCGTCCGATCGGCGGCCCAGGGGTGATGCGCCGGCAGCTACACCACCTGCTCGGCGCGGCCGAACAACCGCACGTGACGCTGCGCGTGGTGCCGCTGGCCGCTGGCGCACATGCAGGGCTGCGCGGGCCGTTCGTCATCCTGGAGTTCGCGGAGGAGCCAGCGCTGGTTCACGTGGAGAATCACAGCACCGGACTGTTCTTGGAGGAGGAAGCCGATTTAGCGGCCTATCGGGTGGCGCTGGGGACTATCCTGAACGCTGCCCTTGCACCCGCTGCAACGGCGGAGCTGATCGCCCAGCTCGCTACCGAACTCAGGTGAACCCAGGCTGGGCCGTACGAGCACTGGAGAGGAGCCCGCGATGCCCGCGCTGGACCTCAGCGGCGCACGCTGGCGTAAGAGCAGTCGGAGCACCGACGTCTCCAACTGCGTCGAGGTCGCCGTCCTTGATGGCGCCCGCTGGCGCAAGAGCAGCCGCAGCAGCGACCAGGCCGATTGCGTCGAAGTCGCCGTGACCGCCGGCGCCGTCGCTGTGCGCGACTCCAAGAACCCCACCGGCAGCGCTCTGATCATCCCTCCGCAGGCGTGGACCACGTTCACCACCGCCCTGCGTGACGGCAAGTTGCGCTGACCACCCCGCAGCGGCGACACAGCAGATGATGCCAACACGCCCCGCCCCGGTCAGAGGCTTCGCGTCAGGAGCTTGCCAGCTGCGGCGGACGAGGAGCGGGAGCTGCACCGCAGCGTGTTAGACGACATCACCAGGGCACACCCGTCACTCACAACTAATGCCGTTGCCCTAAGTAGCGCGAACAGGATCACACCACCGCGTTCGCCCCCAACGACCTGTCATGATCGCCGGAACTGAGTGATGGCCGCGCGATCCTGCACGGTCAACCCTCACTATTGGTGATCTTGAGAACGCGGGCACGGCGATGAGGCAACAGCCCACACGAACGATCATTCATGCATAGATTTTCCCCCTAGCTCGGGACGCTGATAGTCCCGCCACGATTCGACCCGGGAGTCCACAGCTCAAGCTGGATCTCGGCGGGCGAGTTGACCGTCGTTTTCGGCAGCAGTCCGGCGAGCCGGCTACCAACGCCGATGCAGCGCATTCCCGCGGCGAGCGCAGCGCGGACCCCGGCCGGCGCGTCCTCGACCACCACACATCCCGCGGGCTCGATGCCGAGCCGGGCGGCCGCCAGCAGGTAGCAGTCAGGGGCGGGCTTGCCTCGCTCTACGTCGTCGGCGGTCACCAGCACCTGAGGCCACGGAAGGCCGGTCGACGCAAGGCGCGCCCGCGCAACGGCGCGGCTGCCCGAAGTCACCACCGCCCAGCGGCCAGCACGCAACCCGGTCAGCAGTTCCTTCGCGCCTGGCAGGCAGACCATCTCGGCGGACCGCCTGATCTCCTCGGCGGTCAGGTAGGCGAGGTGAGTGGCCACCTCCGCGGCTGGGACGAGGTCGGCGAGCGCCTGCCTGGTGGTACGCCCGTGCACGGTCTCCACGACGTGCGCCGGATCGAGCCCGCAAGATCGAGCCCAGCCGTCGAAGATCTCGCGGATGATCGGCATCGAGTCGACCAGGACGCCGTCGAGGTCGAACAACGCGGCCTCGACGCGCAGCACCCCTTCGGCCGCGGAATCGACGTCAGGACGCATCGATGATCACGGTCGCAGTCAGCGAATGGCCGACACCAAGGCCACGCTGCTCCCGCGTCTCGCACCCCAGCAGCGCCGACGCCAGGGCGCGCATCCGCTTTCCGGGACCGGTCGCAGCCTGATCGAGCAGCTCGTTCCAGCTCCCGGCGAGGGTCCGGAAGAAGTGCAGGATCTCCGGTGGCGCGCCCGCCGTCGGCGGCTCGAAGTACAGCTCGGGTAGCGACACTCTCGACGGATCAAGCGCCAAATCGTTGATCAACGTCCGGTACGGCGGGATCGACGGATTGAACGCCCTGGTAGCGGTGTGCCGGCCCACCAGGATGGACCGGTCTGTGAAATCGAGCTCGGCCGGCTGCGCCCCGGTACTGCGTGCCGCGGCCGCGATGGCTTCACCAAGTGAGGTGCGGTCGAAGAACGTCATCTGCTGTTCTAGCCGCTCGGTCGTGTCCTCGAAGAAAGTCATCGCGTAGTTCCACCGCCGGGATTGCCAGTTGCGCATCCACTCGATGGAAAACCGTCCCAGCACATCGACGATGATCGCGGCTCGCCGCCCAGCGTCGAGAATACGGTGCATGATGTTAGCGATGACTTCAACCACCTCATCTGCGGTGAGGTGGGAATACGGAACACCACAGGACAGATAGAGATCGAAATCGCCGTCCGGTAGCCGATCACGCATGTCGCCGACGCGAAAGGTCGCCTCGGGCACTGGATGCAGCGCCGTGGCGGTCTGGACCATGTCCGGATCGCCGTCCAGGCCGACGTAGTCCAGCCGGTGACCGGCTGCCACCGGCGCAAGATCCCCATGAGCCTGCGTGAGCAGGGCGAAGCCGTCGCCGACACCACTACCGATGTCGAGCACCCGAAGCGGCCGACCGGCCGGGAGACGCAACCGCTGCACCGCGCTGGCGAAAATCTTGTGCGAAACCACTTCTTCCATGAGAGTTTTCACCGGGTCACGCCGTCGTGGTGACAGGTAATGCCCGAGTGCGCCGTGGTAGCTGGCGTTATTCCTGGTCAAGCGGTAATCCTTCCGCGCTCGTGGTCAGGTTCGCCGCCCTCAGCCCTTCACCAGATAACGCAACAGCAAGGTGTCACCCTCGGCAAGCACTGACGCCAGTTCAAGCCGCCTCGGCAGGACATCGGCGCCGCACGCAATCCGGTCGGCCATTCCCGAGACCAACAACGGCGAGATTGTCAGGCGCAGCTCGTCGACCAGCCCCGCCTCGATCAGAGAGTCGAACAGCCGCGGGCCTCCTTCACAATCTATCCGGGTCAGGCCCCGCATCACCAGCGCGTCCACCGCTGCTGTGATATCCACGCTGTCCTCGCCGGTGACCAGCACGGTGGCACCCGCGGCGGTCCAGGCCTCGCACAGCTTCGGCGGCGCCGTGGCGCAGGTGATCACGATGGTCGGGGTGCGTGCTTCGGTGATGACTGGTGCGTCCGCGGGCAGTGTCCGGCCGGTGGTGACCACGGCGATCGGTGGAACGTCGCTGAGCCTGTACCGTCGCCGCCGTTGCGCGGCCTGCTCGTCAGGGTGCACGCCGCGGAACTCTTCGATCGTCGCGGTGCCGGCACCGAGCAGCACCACGTCGGCGAGGTCACTGCCCAACCGGTACACCCGCCGGTCCGCCGGATTGGACAGTCCGGCTGACCGGCCTTCGAGCTCGACCGCGCCGTCGGCGCTGGCCACGAAGTTCACCGCCAGCCAGCGGCGGTCGGCGGGATACTGGTAGAGCTGTTCGAGTTCCTGCTCGTCGACCTCGTGGGCGTGCCTGGGCCAGATGTAGCGCATCAGGTGAGCCAGCGCTGTGCCCGCGCCGGCGGTCGGGTACCGACGATGCTGGCGACCATTTCGATCGTGTGCCGGGTCTCGCGGACCTGGTGCGCGCGAAACATCGCCGCTCCCGCCTGGGCCGCGAGCGCGGTGGCGGCCAGCGTGCCGGTGAGCCGATCGTCGAGCGCCACGTCGAGGGTTTCCCCGACGACTCCCTTGTTGGACATGGCCATGAGCACGGGCCATCCGGTCTCGACGAGGGTCCGTACGTGGCGTAGCACGGTCAAGCTGTGGAAGGTGTTCTTGGAGAAGTCGATCGCGGGATCGATGAGGATGCCCTCTCGGGGAACGCCCCTGGCCACGGCTTGCTCGGCCAGTTGGGTAGTGCTATCAACGACTGCGGCCACTACATCGTCGTATCGCGGGCGGATGGGGTCGGTGCGCGGCGCCAGGCCGTCGGTGTGTGCGCACACGTAACCCGTGCCGTATTCGGCCGCGACGTCGAGCATGGCGGGGTCGGCGGCTGCCCAGTTGTCGTTGAGCAGGTCCGCCCCGGCCTGGCACATCCGCTCGGCGACCTGGTGGCGATACGTATCGACGCTGATCACCAGATCGGGATAGGTCTGCCGCGCCCATTCGACGGTCGGCGCGACGCGGCGGATCTCCTCGTCGATGCTCACCTCGGGGCCGGGGCTGGCCGGCACCCCGCCGATGTCGATGACGTCGGCACCGTCGATCACCGCTTGGCGGATGGCCGCACGCGCGACTTCCTCATCGAAGGTGACGCCGTGGTCGTAAAACGAATCGGGCGTCCGGTTGATGATGGCCATGATCAGCGGTCGGTCTCGGGTCAGCCTGCGACCGCGAAATACCAGGTCAACCACTTCAGAGCGCACCGCTGTCACGACGCCCCACCTCTCTCGCTTGCTCGGCGTAGGGATTCCCGAGGCTGTGTCCACCCCAACGGATCGAGGTCACGCAGGCAAGGGGTGCCCAAATGGGTTCACGTTGGGGAATCAGCGGAACCGAGATTTCTTTATCCTGCTCTCACTCTCGAGCTTGTGCACCCGCTCGTCGTGGCCGATCTGCCGAAACACGTCTGCGAGTGAGACGAAGTGGCCGAAATCATCGGCGAACGACGATTCGAATGGTGTGGTGTCCCAGTCGAATTTTCGGCAACCATGGTCATGTATTCGTGCTCGGCGTGGTCTTCGAAGTCCGCATTAAGACGATATGACCAGCTCGGACGCACCACGAAGAGCAACCATGACAACTGATAATAGACAAATGCGATTGCCTGGGGTAACCAGAAGAACTTGATCTGTGGCTGCCGCCGGTCCGACCTGGCGATCAGCTCCTCGATGACGAGCAGGTGGAACATCTCGTTGTCTTGCTGCGCGCGGGACTCAGCAACACGTTCATGTATGCGCCGGGCTATATCTGTGTCCGCATGGACGTGGGTGATGGCGATGAAGGCGACCTGCTCCCAGGCCATGTACGGAACGCGGGCGATCAACTCGAGGACCTTGAACTTGCTCAGCGTGAGCGGCTTGCCGTACACCA
>JAICHZ010000014.1 GCA_025924655.1 Pseudonocardiaceae bacterium
CGTCCGAGCCAAAGTCGTCGATCGGCGAGGCCGCAAACCGGTCCTGCTGGCCGGTCTGGTGGGTATGTCGGCCAGCTTGTTCGCCGTCGGTGCGGCAGTGCTGATCCTCCCGGCCAACTCGACCGCACTGTTCGCCATCGCGGCAGCAGCGTTCGTGGTGTTCACCAACACGTTCTCGGCGACCTGGGGCCCGGTGTTGTGGGTGATGCTGGCCGAGATCTTCCCACTCGCCGTCCGGGGCGCGGCCATGGCCATCGCCACCTTGTTCAACTGGCTGGCCGCCTTCGTCATCTCGCTGACGTTTCCGAGCTTCGTCGCATTCGCGGGCATAGGCTCCGCATTTATCGTCTTTGCTGTGATCGGTGTCGTGCTCTTCCCGGTCGTGTGGTGGATGGTCCCGGAGACGAAGGAACGCAGCCTGGAGTCACTGGAAGAAGCGTTTCGCACCGGCACCCGGTCATGACCGTCAACTACGGTCCGTACGGTTCGAGCCTGCGTGACCTGCCCCGGTTGCGCCGCACCCGCCGGCGCCGCGCGTCAAGCTGGGACCGCACCGGCGGTAACGACGACCGCCTCACCCTCGAGCCTGGGCAGACCGCCACCCTCGCGAACATCGAGGGAGCTGGCAGCATCAACCACATCTGGGTGACCGTCGCCAACGAACGGATGCTTCGCGACCCATGGATGCGTGAGCCTGACTACCTGCGCCGGCTCGTGCTCCGCGCCTACTGGGACGGTGAAGCTCACCCCAGCATCGCGGTCCCGTTGGGTGATTTCTTCGGGGTGGGGCACGGTCGTACCACGAATTTCGTCTCCGCCCCGCTGCAGATGAGTCCCGAGGACGGCAAGGGATTCAACTGCTTTTTTCACATGCCGTTCGCCGCGGGTGCTCGCCTGGAGATCACCAGCGAGCTGACCGACGAGAAAATCTTCTTCTACTACTACATCGACTACGAAGAGCTCGACGAACTCGAAGACGGCATCGGTCGCTTCCACGCGCAGTGGCGGCGCAGCAATCCCTGCCCCGGGTCCGAGCGTTCGTCGGAGAGCAACGCCGAGTTCTTGCTCACCGGCACAAATCTCGACGGGACGGGTAACTACACGATTCTGGACGCGACCGGGCACGGCCATTACGTCGGGTGCGTGCTCAACATCCACAACCTTCGCGACACCACCGAGTGGAACTGGTACGGCGAGGGCGACGACATGATCTTCATCGATGGCGAGGCGTGGCCGCCCACCCTGCATGGCACCGGCACGGAGGACTATTTCAACACCGCGTGGTGCCCGACCCAGAGCTACCACGCGCCCTATCACGGCATCACCCTGCCCGGCGGGGACAACTGGAGTGGGCAGGTCAGCATGTACCGCTTCCACATCGAAGATCCCGTGCCGTTCGAACGGTCCATCCGGGTCAGCATCGAACACGGCCACGCGAACAAACGCAGCGATGACTACTCCTCAGTGGCCTACTGGTACCAAGCCGAGCCCCACCGACCCTTCACCCTCGACCCCGTCGAACAGCGCGTTCCACGTACACGATGACTGCGACGCCGCCAGCGGGACCTGACAAGGCTTGATCACGCGCCCAGTGGTGCCGGAGGTGGCTGTTATGTTCCGGACATGAGCCAACGAGTGCCGCTCACGGGTGGCGAGAAGGAGAGCCTGCAGGCCAGCCTCGATCGGCACCGCGAGGTGGTGCTGTGGAAGCTCGACGATCTCAATGACGAGCAGCTACGACGCCCGATGACCCCGTCAGGCACCAACCTATTGGGCCTCACGAAACACCTGGCAGCTGTCGAGTACGCATGGTTCTGCCAAACGTTCGGCCGCAAGACAGAGCCGCTGCCGTTCGACGAGAACGACGAGAACGCTGACCTACGTGTGATCCCGGAGGAGACCACTGCCGACATCGTGGCGTTTTACGGCAGGGCCCGAGCCGCAGCCGACAGGTGATTCACGAACTCAATCTCGACGATGTAGGCACCGCCTGGTTCGGAGACACCGTGTCAATGCGATGGGTACTGCTTCACATGATCGAAGAGACCGCCCGCCACGCCGGTCACATGGACATCCTGCGCGAGCTCATCGACGGGGCCACTGGCGACCACAATCGAGGTTGACGGCACCGGTGCCGAGCGCCATTCGGAGCCGAATAGACCCTAAATTACGCCAGGTGGGTGGTGTTTGGCCGCTCACAGGCACTCCGGCTCCGGCAGCAACTCAAGGTCCAGCCCACGATCACCACCGTGACCGCTGCGGCGCCGCCGGTCCGCCAGGCGACGAGCCGCACTTCTACCGGTGACCTAGCTCCTCCGCGATGGCGTCCTCCAGCATGGCGGGCAGCGTCTTCCACCGGGCAACCATGGGAGGTCGGTCAAGATCGCGGCCAGTAGCTTGATCGAGGCTTCACGATCCACAGCGCCAGTGTTCACCAACAGGAGCCGGGGTAGCGTCTGAGTCATCCTCCTCGCCGCGGCCCCGGGGTGGCTCCCCGGGGCCTCGGCGAGGGGTTCCGGCGAGGAGAGGGTTTGTTGTGGATGTTGGCGACGACGCGCATACGATCGGCCGGCGGGTCCGGCAGATCCGCCAAGCGCGGGATAAGTCGCTCCGGGTGGTCGCCGGGTTGGCCGGGATCAGCGCCTCGCACCTACACCGGATCGAGACGGGGCAGCGCGCGCTGGACAGCCGCGCGCAGACCGTGGCGCTGGCCAACGCGTTACAAATCTCCCCTTCAGAGCTGACCAGCCTTCCGGTACCCGCCCCTGGCAACGGGGAGACCGACGCCGCAATCCAAGCATTGAGGCTGGCGCTGATGGCCGCCAGTCATGGGTTACCGGGCGGTCAGGTGCTCCCCGCCGAAGCGCTGCGGGCACGGGTGACGACCACGATCGACGCACTGTGCCGCTGCGAGCGTGAACGAGACGTCGGCACAGCGTTGCCTGGTCTGATCCGCGACCTGCACACCACCATCGCTGCGGGGCGGGACGTAGCCGAGTTGCTAGGTCTGGCAGCGTGGCTGCACACCCAGGCCACTGTCCCGTGGCTGAGCATCACCGAGGCTCCCATAGACCTTCGCTGGCAAGCTCTTACGCTGGCCCGAGCCGCCGCTGGGGACCGTGACACCGCGGCTCCGGTGGGGCTCGTCGCTGCTGCTAGCGCGAGGGTAGGACTGGCCGCTGGCGCGTTCGACTTGGCACAAGCCGCGCTCGACGCGGTGACCATGCCGACCAACACCACGGAGACGATGCAGCTCGCCGGATTCCTCTCGTTGCGCCGCTCAATAGTCGCCGCAGCGGACGGCCAGCCAAATGAGGTAGACGCCGCAGTCGACTACGCAACCGAACTCGCTGGGCGCACCGGGGAGGGCAATGCTTACGGGCTGGGGTTCGGTCCGATCAAGGTCGGCTTGTATCGCATGGCGGGACTACTGGAGGTCGGGGACAACGAACGGGCAGCTGCACTCGCTGAAAGCCTCACCCCAGAAGCGCACGTAAACCGGTCGGGGCAAGCTGCGTACTGGGCCGACTACGGCCGTGCACTAGCCCGGATACGAGGGCGCCAAAGCGACGCGGTAATGGCGCTGCGTCGCGCTGAGCTGATCTCTCCGCACCGCATCCAACGGGGGCCGGTGGTCCGCGAGGTGCTCGCCGAGCTGCTGGCACGTTCCCGACGCGATGCTGCGGGCCGGGAACTGCGGGGGATGGCCTACCGGGCCGGTCTGCCGGTGTAGCCCGTCTGGGGGTGTGTTTCTGGCCAGGCACACCACAGGCTTGATCGCGTTCACTCTCGTCAACCGTGACCAACGGCACCGCTGACGCACTAGCGACGCAACCGGCGTGACTACCGACGTAGGCGCGCTCGCCAACGACTGGGCGACCGACGCAGCCGTGCTAGCTCGTCTCCTTAACCGGCTGCGCCAGTGGGGTGAGCCCGCCGAACCGCTGGCGCAACAAACGATCGGGCGTCCCGAGTTCGACGTGACCTGCCGCCGCGCCGATCCCACCGGTCCACTGATCGACATCACGCTGCCCGCGAACTTCGGTCGGTCGCCGGTGGTTTTGTCCACCGCCGCTGTTCCGGCGGCCGGTCGGAACCACCGAAAGGAGCCCCTGATGGCGAAACACCGACTAGTGCCGCCCACCACCGGACGACGGCGGGTGCACACCATCGACCTGGTGGACACGCGGGACCTGCTTACCCACCTTTTGACGTCTGACGCGCTCGCCGCTGGGCTGCGACCGAAAACCGATTACGTCGCCCTGTGCGGCGCCGTTGTGTTTCCCGCTCCACTCGTTGAACCGGGAGGCCGTTCCTGTTGGGGCTGTAAATCCGCCACCGTCACCACTGTCCCGAGCCAGAGGTCGCGATGACCGACGACGCCACCAGTTCCGATAAGGCCCGCCGCGACCGGAACCGCCGCGTTATCGACATCACGTGCTCGACACACGGCGGTGCGCGGGGCTTCACGCCATTGGTGTGCACCAAGCGCGATGACCTCATCGAGTTGAATCCACACGCCACGAATGGATGCGTGCTCATCTTCGACGAGGCCGCCGCCACAGCGCTGTTCGATGTCCTCGGGGAGTGGCTCGGGTGACTACGCCACCCACCGATCGACCCCTGACCCCCGGTGAAGCCCTGGCGAAGCTGTTCATGGACAACACCGACCGTGGCGCGAACGCCGCCAACGACTATCTCGTCGAGGAACTACAGAAGCGAATCCGGGCGCTCCGCAACACCACCGTGAGCCGATCAATCGCGACGAATAAGACCCCGGTCCGGCCGTTGGTTGAGCAATTGCCCCCGTCAACCCAGCTCCCGGCGGCCGGGCCGGTTCCACCATCGTGAGGTACACCGCAGAGAACGCGATGCCGAGCACCAGCACCACGGTCATCACCGACGAGAGCTGCCCCGGCTGCGGTCGGATCGACGGTGTGCAGCAGACCACCACCACGGACCAGGTAACCGCCTGGGAGTGCACCTGCGGACTGAGCTGGGTCACCAGCGTGATCAACCCGCACCTGCGGGCCGACTACCTCAACGGTTTAGCTGCGGCAGCACAGGACGTCCAGCGGCTGCGATGGTTACTGCGGCAGATCGTGACCCTCGCCGACTGCGCACCCGGACTCACCGACGAGCACCTGCGTACCCGGCTGACGTCGCTGGCCGAGTCGTACGCCCGGTGACCCGACGCGCCCGGTGGTGGGCGGTCTCGCCGGTGGGCCACTACGTGCACCTACTTGACCAGTGCGGCGTGCTCACGGGTGCGCTGCGGGCATTCGCCGCCCCTGGCCGTCCCCCCGTCGGCACGACCAGCCACCACCCGGACCGCCATGCGAGCCCTGCCGCGTGATCTTCCTCGCGGACTTCGGGTCTTCCTGACGAGAAGACCCGGATACAGCGGCGCCCCGGCGATGGAAGCCGGGGCGCCCGTCATTTCCGGGCATGTTTCCTTTCGGTGGTCGCGCACCGCTCCTTTGTTTTAGGCGGCTGTGGAATCGGCCGGGTACGGGTACGGCAGTAAGCCACGGAGTTGCTCGATTTGATCCGGGCTCGATGGGGGCGCGTTTGCCACTTCCCGTTTGATCCACGCGGCTAGTTGCTCGGCGCGGGAATCATCGGTGAGGTGGACTATTTCCAGAGTCACCGGGACACCTCCATGCCGGTTAGCACGAAAGTTGCGTAATCACGTGTTGCCGCTGAGCAGAAAATCACCCGTGTGGGGGTGGCGGGAATGCTTTTAGTCTTGCCGCTATTCGATCGCCACCCGGGTTGGAGACATTACCGGGTGCGCCCTTGCCGACCACGATGGAGGCGAACAGCAACCGCAGCACTTCCCTGTCCAGCCGTCTACGCGCTTGTCGAACTGGTCGTAGGCGTCGGGGGCCTGGTCGAGGGGCAGTTCGTGGGAGACGATCAGCGACGGGGTCGCGCGACCGCGGATGATCAGGTCGCGCAGTTGGCTGTTGTAGCGCTTCACCGGGCACTGGCCCTGCCCCCATGCTGATGCCCTTGTCGAACACCTGCCCGTACTGGAACGCATAACGGCCTTGTTTCGCATTCTCGTTCGTCGCGCCCGGATCCTAGGGGTTGTACACGCCGACCACGCCCAAGCGCCCGGTGGCCCGGACGACCTCCACGAGCTTGTCGAGCACCATCTTCGGGTGTTCCTGCCCGGTCGGGTCGTGGGCCTGATAGCCGACGGCCTCCACTCCGCAGTCGACACCGAACCCGTCGTACCGTCCATGATCACTTCGGTGGGGTCGACGTCAGCGAAGTTCACCGCGGTCGCACCGAACCGTTCGGCCAGCGCCAGCCGGTCGGGCTCGGTGTCGACCACAAAAATCTGCGAGGCACCGCGCTGTGCGCGCCATCAGCCCGACCGGGCCCGCGCCGAACACCGCCACGGTGTCGCCGGCGCCGACCTGGGCGTGCTCGGTGCCGTGGTAACCGGTGGGAAAGACATCCGAGAGCATGGTGAAGTCGTTCTCGTGCTCTGCACCCGCGGGCAGCTCGAGCAGGTTGAAGTCGGTCCACGGAACCCGCAGGTACTCGGCCTGGCCACCCCAGTACGGCCCCATCATCGGGTAGCCGTAGCCGGCCGTCGGCCGTCCGGTCGGATTGGCCCGCAGGCATGCCGAGACCCAGCCGGCGTTGCTGTTGCGGCAGGTCCCGCAGCTGATGTTGAACGGCACGGAGACCCGGCTGCCAGGGTTGCCCGGACGCTGCGCTACTGCTGCCTCGCGACGGTGAGCTCACGCGCCTGCGCGTACCGGGCCCGAATCGACTCGACGACGTCACTGTCGTAGGTCTCGATCCCCGCTCGCGGCCAGCGCGGCGGCTCGGTGTTTCCACTGAAGGCCCACGCGGCCTGCCGAGCGGCCCCGTCGGCGACGTACTCCCCCGGCGGCGGCACCAGCACTGAGCGGCCCAGCACGGTGGGTGCGATCCGCCGGACCGCACCGGACCGCGCGCCGCCACCGATCAGGAACACCCGCTCGACCCGGGCGCCGGTCGCGACCAGGGCATCGATGCCGTCCGCCAAGCCGCACAGCAACCCCTCGACCGCGGCGCGGGCCAGGTGCGCCGCGGTCGCCGTCGACAGGCGCAGCCCGTGGACGGCGCCGGTGGCGTCCGGTCGGTCCGGGGTCCGTTCACCTTCCAGATACGGCACGACCACGACACCGCCGGCACCGGGCGGAGCCGACAGCGCGAGCCGGGACAGCTCCTCGTGGTCAACGCGGAGCATCGTGGCGACGGCATCGAGGACTCGAGCCGCGTTGAGCGTGGCCACCAGCGGGAGGAACCGGCCGGTGGCATCGGCGAACCCGGCTACCGTGCCGGACGGGTCGGTAGCGGGGGCGTCGCTCACCGAGCAGGCCACGCCGGAGGTGCCGATCGAGACGACCACGTCGCCGGGGCGGGTGTCGAGTCCGAGGGCCGCTGCGGCGTTGTCGCCGGTGCCCGGGCCTAGCAGGGGGCCTTGGGGAATGGTGCCGGCCGGCTCGGACGGCCCGAGCACCCGCGGGACGGCGACGTCGTGGCCGAGCGCGCGGATGAGCAGGTCACTGCGGTAGGCGCCGCTCGCGGCGGACCAGTAGCCGGTTCCGCTGGCGTCCCCGCGGTCGGTCCGCAATGCCTCCAGAGCCAGGTCGGCGCCGAGGCGCCAGGTCAGCCAGTCGTGCGGCAGGCAGACCGCCGCCGTCTGGGCCGCCGCGTCAGGTTCGTGCTGGGCGAGCCAGCGCAGCTTGGTCACGGTGAAAGAGGCGACCGGAACGACGCCCACCGCCTGCGCCCACGCCGCGCCGCCGCCCAGCTCGGCGATGAGGTCGAGGGCAGCGTCAGCGGACCGGGTGTCGTTCCACAGCAAAGCCGGCCGCACCACCCGGCCGGTCTCATCGAGGCACACCATCCCGTGCTGCTGTGCACCCACGGCCACCGCGGCGACGTCGTCCAGCCCACCGGCCTGCTCCAGCGCCGTCTGCAGCGCCGCCCACCACGCGTCGGGATGTACCTCGGTGCCCTCCGGATGCGTGCCGCGTCCGTGCCGGACCAACTCGCCGGTCTCCGCGTCCCGGATGACGACCTTGCACGACTGCGTCGACGAGTCGACACCCGCAACGAGTGTCACGTGGTCGGGTCTCTGGTCATCGGCGGCTCCTTCATGTTCGCGCATGCCTGGGCAGCGGAACAGATTTTACCGGCCGAGCAAGCGCGGCACCGGACATGATTGCCGATGCCGCGCGTGGACTCTCACCTAGACGGTGATTGTCGTACCGTCGAAGCGCGTCATGGAGAAGCCGGCGAATGGCTCGCTGAACGATCCACCCAACTCTTCGAGCATCGCGATTGCGACCGCTTCGCCGAGCTTATTCGCCTCGGTCGCGTCCGTACGCCAATGCACTCCCGCGATGTTGCGCCCTTGCGAGATGTTCGAAGCGAGTTTGTTGAGCTCGCCACCGACCGTAAGCGCCGCCTCACCCGGCGGAGCAACGTATGGAATCAGTGGCTTCGTCGGATCGGTCGGATCCGGCACCATCGGCTTCTTGATGATTGCGGACTCGTCAAAGAACCACTTCAACATCGTCACGCACGCGCCCGCGACGGTTGCGTGACCCGAGCCGTAAGCCGTGTGCACGGGCGAGCCCTCGGTGCCACGGGTAATAGGTGACTGCCGAACTTCGCGAAGATCCCCTGTGGACCGTCCAACACGGACGACGTGAAGAGATCCGGATGAAACGGGTACTTGGCGTGTCCCAGACGTTGCACTTCGACACGTCCGGCGAATTCCTCCGGGCGTAGACGGCGGTGCACGAGCCACTTCTGGTACCACTGGTGCTTGAGCGCGCGGGTCGCCGGCTCGCACACGAGTGTCGCGATCGCCGGGGCCCCAAACGTGCCGAAACCGATGTCCCCGGGAGAGCCACTCATGCCCGCAGGCAGCGGTAGACCGGTTCCGCTATTGTCGTATGGATTCCCCGCATCAGCCGGATATGCGGCACCCGCGGGATCGGCCCCACCGAGCAGGTTCACGCACGCGACGAAATACGCTTGAAATAGGAAATCCGTGTGAACGTACTGCCCGACCGCCCGACCGTCGTGGCAGAAGACCCGCGGACCGGCTCCGATCGCTGGTGACTTCGGTGGCTGACAGCCGTTAATGACGCTCAGCCAGTCGGCAAATTTCGTGTTGAAATCGACGTTTTTCTGGTTGGTCAGGATCGTCGTGTCGATGCGCTGGGCGCCGAACTTGACGGGCTGCAAGAGAAATTGCGAGATATAGGGACCGGTTGTGCAGCCCGGGTACTTGTCGCGGAACAGCGTCTGCGGTGTGACCTTCCCGCCGACCTTCGGCCCGCGAAAATCGCTGAGCGCCGAAAGATCGTCGGCCGCCGCCAAAGCCCGTGGGTCCGTGCCGTAGTTGGCGAAGTCGACGTCGCGCAGAAGCGCCATCCAATACAGCTCGACCATCTCGCCCGCCTCTTCGGCGCTGGCGAAGGCAGGTGCAGGTGGCATCGTCAACTGATGGGAGTCGATCCCTTCGAGATCGTACGCGTACGCCGACTGCGGATTAACGAAGCGTCGACGCTTCGTCGGGTCGCTGCAGCCCAGCGCGCCGTTGGATGCGAGCGCGTCGAAGTCGCTTGACTTGCCGCTACGAAGCGCCGCCATCAGCGCGGCGTAAGCCGCAGGGATTACTTCCCCGGTTATTGGGTCGTGGGCTAGCCCCTTGGTTGAGCTTCCGAGCTTGTTGGGGTACCGAGCCTCGTCGCCGTTGTTGGCATGGACTGGATTCGGTTGGAGAAAGTGTTCTTCCGCCGCATCCGTGCGTAGCTTACGAGCGGCGATGCGGCGCTCGATCGAATTGAGCATTTCAAACTCCCTAGAGTGGTAGCGTGCCATGGCCTGTCAGTGTGGGCGCGCATTGAGTCGGCGCCATCGGGAAGCCCCTGAAATCTGGGGGACGCTGCGAGGAGGTGGCACTGGCGTTGTCAGGGTGTCCCGGAGAATAGGCGAAGATTCACTGGGACACACAGAGTGACGACGCGGCCCGCAGATCTGAACCCGCTAGGGCCGGCGGACCGGGCTCTCGCCTCGGTCGCGAACGCCGCACGGGTGGGCATGATCACTGTCGCCGCAGTCTGGGCGCACATAAGTTCACCCGATCAGCGTTTGAGCATGATGTATTAACCGGGAGTCCTTCGTCCTCTTTTCTGTGGTTGTTTGGGTTTTGGGACCCGGCGAAGCGTTAGCCATGGCGCAGCAAAGGGAGATCGTGCTCGCGATGGACGGGCCCCGACACTCAATGTGACCAGATCCGTGGGTGAACGCGGAGGGAGCATGGTCATGGCTGCAACCGACGGACGTGGGCGGTCTACCCGCGCAATGGCCGAGCGCGGTGATGTGCAGGATGCGCTGGAGCGGCTGCTCGATGGCGCCTGCGCCGGCAAGGGAGGGGCGCTGTTCGTCATCGGGTCTGCTGGGTTGGGCAAGACCACCGTGCTCGAGCACGCGATCACAGCAGCGAGATCACGGTTTGCGGTCGGTGTCGGACGGGGCGACCAAGTCGAGGCGGTGCTGCCGTTCGGTCTGATCGGTCAGGCGCTCGATCCGCTTCTGGAAGGGACGCTTCCCGGTGCGACGATGGCACTGGACGCAGACGGCGGTGAGGCCGCTGACATCTCCCCGCAGGCCCGTCTCTACAGCATTCTTCGTGGGGTGCGCGAGGCGGCGGTGAGCCCTCTGCTGGTGGCCCTCGATGATGTGCATTGGTCGGATCCGGATTCGCTCACGGTAATCCATTTGATCTGCCGTCGGTTGGCCTCCCTACCGGTGGCGTTGATCGCCACCGCCAGGCCGTGGCCAGTGGAGGCGGTCACTTCAGCGCAGGATCTGGCGGCCCAAGGATTGGCTGTGATCGAGCCGCTGGCTCCATTGAGCACCGCGGCAGCTCGACAACTGTTGTGTTCTGGGGTGAGTCGGGAGATCTCGGCCGAGATGGTGGATAAGGCAATCGACCTGTGTGCCGGCAATCCGCTGCTGGTGGAACAGGTCGCCATTGAGCTGGGCCGGAGCGGGGAATTATCAGAGGGCCAGGTCTGGTTTTCACGCTTTGTCGGGGTCGATGCGGCCGGGCGGCGTTACCTGCAGGCGGCGAGCGTGCTCGGGACCCGATTTCGGCCTGCTGTCGCAACGGAGGTGGCCGGGTTGTCCGCGACGGAGGCAGCCATCGAAATCGATGGTCTGTTTCGCAGTGGGCTTCTGCGCGAGGCCGACGATGGGTGGGCTCGGTTCACACACGCGCTGATCCGTCAAGGCGTATACGAGGATATCGCGCCACCGGTTCGCAGGGATCTGCATGCGGCCTCGTTCCATGCCCTGATTGCCGCCGGGGCCTACCCGGCGGAGGCAGCGGAGCATGCATTGGCCGCGAACCTGGCCGGTGACGCCAAGGCAGTGGCCATGGTGGCCAGGACAGGGCGTGAGGCGCTGCGACTCGGCGCGGTCCAAGCCGCTCGTCACTACCTCGAAGCAGGGGTGCGGCTCGCCGGCGAGGCTGTGCCGACAGAACTACTCTTCGACTTGAGCACGGCCCTGGCAGCCAACGGCGCCAATGAGGACGCGATAGCCGTTTACGAGCGGTTGTTGGGCCTGCCTGAGCTGTCCATCGCGGACCGTATCGCTGTCCTACGCCAGCTTGGACAGGCCACGTTCGTCACCGCCCAGGTCGAGCGCGCCGCAGCTTGCTATGAATCCGCGGTGGCCCTGGCTGAGCAGGACCATCCTGCACTCGCCGTCGGCGTCCTGCTCGACCATGCCTTTCACCACCAAGTATTGTCCGGTCCTCGCGCTGCGCTGCCGTGGGCCAACCGGGCCGCAGAGCTGGCCACGGCCCGTGGGGTGATGCAGGCCTCGGCGCAGGCGGCCTGGGGCGTCATCGCCTATCGTTGCGGCGATCCCGAGGGCCTGATCACGGCAGCGGCCGCTGCTAACCGTGTGGATGTCATCTCCACCTCGCGGTCAGTCGACCGTCACAGATACCGGCATCCCGCGTTCAGCTACGCCACCCTGGCCGTGCCCGCCGAGCGGTTCGATGACGCCGAACGACTTCTCACCGAGATCTTGAGCTCCGCCGAACGTCGCTGCGAGCCGATCACCCTGATCCAAGCGGCGGCCGCGTGGATCGACGGCCTGTGCCGGCTGGGCCGGCTGAATGAGGCGCTCATTCTTGCCGATCGTCTCGTCGAGCTTGCCGAGCTGGTGCCTCGCTCCTCCCCGCTGGCCATCACCCACCGGGCGTTGGTCCTCCTTGAACAAGGTGACCTAGAGCAAGTAGAGCGCTGCTGCGCCCAGTTGCCAGCCGACATCCATCCCGACGACTACAGCGTGCATTGCGCCGATGGCTTTGAGCTCCATGTGCGGGCTGTCCTCGCATACCGCCAGGGGCATGCCGACACCGCGTGCGGGCTGTTCACCCAGCTTCAACAGTGGGCTGACAGTAGCGGCGAGGCCGACCCGTCGCACGTACCGTGGGCGGCCGATGCGATCGCCGCTCACCTGGCCTGTGGCCGGAGCAGTGACGCCCGGCAGGTCGTCGACTGGGTCGCGCAGCGTGCCATGGCGCTTCCCAGCCGGTGGCCGAAAATCGTCGTGGCCACCGGACAGGCCGCCCTCGCCGAGCACACCGGGGACCGAGCACTCGCGGAGACCTATTTCACCCAAGCGCTCGACCTCCACGATGACTTGCCCATGCCGCTGTCCCGGGCCCGGACACTGACCGATTACGGCGCCTTCTTGACTCGTGGTGCTGAAATCGCCCGGGCGCGTGCGCTGCTCGCTGAAGCGTTGCACATCGCTGAGGAATGCGGGGCCGGTTGGCACGCCAACCGTGCACGGGTTGAGTGGCGTCGGGCCGGGGGGCGCACCCGCACCCGGAAACCCGACGAGCTCAGCCCGCAGGAGTCCAGCGTCGCCCAGCTGGCTCAGGCCGGCCGAACCAACCGGGAGATCGCCCAGCAGCTGCACCTGTCGGTCAAGACGGTGGAAACACACCTCGGGCACATCTATCAGAAACTCGGCATCCGCAGCCGATGGCAGCTCACCAAACGCATTATCCTGGACGCCAAAGAATGACGTGGAGGGGCGAAGTAGGTTCGCCCCTCCACGTTCTTACTTTCTCCTCGGGCAGCGTTGCCCGACATCACTGAGAGCACCACCTCGGACGGTGGTGGCAATCACCATGGCCACGGCGACCAGGATCACGTCTTTGAGGACGTACTGGCCTTCCAGCGTGGGCATGTGGTGTGGTCCGGCGAACAACCTCCCGGCAAGCAGCACGGCGGGGGACAATATACCGGCCAGCTGACCCGCCAGCAGGCAGATGGCGGGGCGCAGCCACCGCCCAGCGATCAGCAACAGTCCGATAGCGCATTCCAGCGTTGCGATCAAGGCCATCGCCACCCCGCTGGGGATCACCGCAGGTACCAGCCCGAAGCTCAGCAGGTGCGTCGTTGCCAGCGCCAGGTCCTGGGCCGGGCTCATTCCAGGGAAATACTTCAGGATACCGAACCCGAAATATACGGCCCCCATGCTGATGCGCAACGCCATAATGCTGTAGCGCATCAGCCAACGGTGAATGGCAGCCTCCCCGGCCTCAACCATGGCGCGCGGCCCGAGTGCGGGCCGATTCTCGCAACTCATAACGTCCGGGTAGGCATCTTCGAACAGTGCACCAGAACGCACCGGCGACACCATTTCGTCGGGATAGGTCTTGGTCAGCATCCTCGTTCTCCTTGCCTAATGAGAGTTGAAGGATGGACTCGAGGTGGTGAACGACACGGGATTGTCGTAGCCGGTGTCCATCGGATGCCAGTGTGCAATCCACGATGGTTCGGTGTCGTCAAGAAATACCCTGAAAACAGGTGGCCGCCCGGTGGGACCCGCGTTAGCTAGCTCAGGGTATGCCGGAGAACAAGGAGTGCCCAAGATCGAGTTCGACGGCGATTCCGACACGACACCAGTGACCCCGGGCACGAGCGGGGTGGCGCCTGCAAACGCGGGGTGTGCTGGGCCTCCCGAACTTCACCGTAAAGCTGTTCGGGCTGCCGTTGACAGCGCTGCAGTGTAGTTCGGGAGTCGTGGGGTCGCTCGCTTGCTGGCCAGCGGGACCCTGCTTGTCTCGGCTGACGTTTCGTGCACTGGACTGTGATCATCGACCGGATGCCTGCGCAGCGGCGTGATCATCTGGCCTTGCGCCATCGCCCTGGCCCTGTGGGGCAGCGATAAGTGCAGCAATCCCGACTGACCGCGGTGACGCAATGGCGTGAGCTCGACGCTGTCGACATTCTGGTCGGCGGAGCGGCCCGTATTGACAAGTTCACGACCAGAATCCAGGTGGAAAACCCAGATTCTGGTCGCTGACGGTGGCGGCGACGAGCCTACCGATCGCCCGAGGAGAGTCCCCGGCTCATTGTGAGGCCCCAGCGAGACTGGCCAGCGCGAGTAGTGATGGCTGGAAGAAGTAGCCACCCCAGCTGGTGATGACCCAGCGTTGCGGCGCGGTGAAGGGTGTCACCTTTCCTTGGGGCAGGGCGAAGGTGCGGATGGCGTCCTTTTGGCCAATCACGAGATCGTGGCCAGCGCCGACTTCCGGAAAGTCCGGGTTGTTGACCCAATTCTGCATCAGAAACTCGAATTTGTCCGAGATGGAGTTCTGGTAGCAGAGGAAGAGCAGGCCGCGGTCGTCGGGGAAGGTAGCGTCGGAAGCGGCCGGATCGCCGGGTGGGGCGGTTTCGTCGAACGATTTCCCGAAGGCGATACCTCGGCGTAAGATGCGGCGGGTCTCCGCGAAGGCCTCACCTGGCGGCTCGGCGTTGCGTGGATACACCTTGCGAATATGAGCGGCGAGTGGGACGCGGTTGCCGGTGGAGTCGTCGCGCAGGGGGTTGCCAGAGGCGTAATCAAACGCATTGATCCGCTCGTCGTTGAGAAGGTCTTTGTTCTCCTGTGTGGAAGAAGGGTCTGTTGCGGAAGTGTCGATGTTGTCGGCTTCACCGTCGGCGATTTCGAGTGGGCAGCCGGAGGCGTACCGCCCGACCAACTTGGCTCCCATGAGCGATGCGCTGATGCCCTCGACCGCTGCCTGGCTCTTCACGAAATCACGAAACCCCTTGACATCTTGGTGCAGCCGACGGAAGACCAGATAGGACCCATCGGTCGTCCATGCCGGACCGTTCTGGGCGATCTTGCCGGGGTCCGTGTTCGTGGAGTTGTCGGGGGGGTCGGTAGCGCCGGTCTGGCGTGGGTAACCCAAAACGAATTCTCCCGGCCAGAGCCGATCCTGGCCCGGCAGGCCAACGTCCGGGTTGAGCCCTGGGGGGGTGACACGATCATCGCGGACACCAGGCTGGGAGACCCCGTCGTCGAAGCCGAAGTGCTCGTGACCATGCTGATTTTGGTTGTCGGCATCGACACCTGTCCTAGCCTCTCCATTTTGCCGATAGATCAGTTGTATGCCGTGTTCCTCAAGCTGGGCTTGCCTGTTCGCCACCTCTTCTTCTAGGTCGTTGGGGTCATCAGAGGCGACAAGTACGATGGCGTGCACGTCTGCATCCCGCAATGGCGGAATCCAATTTGTTGGATCGCTGTCGTCTACATCACCGACGTCTGTGTGCCGCGCCGCGGGTCCTTGCCTGAAGTCGTCAGGGAACGCATCGAGGTCGGCCGGGTCCGCACCGAGAACTTGTAAGCCGGAAAATGTGAATGCAACATTTATCCACGTCGCCTTGACTACGCCCTCCTTGCCGTGGCGGCGGCCCTTGACTCGCTTGAAGAGATTGTTGAAAGCGATGACTTCTTCGCACGTAGCGACGTCATCGACGATCGCGTCCAGCCACGCCCGCGCACTCGCCTGATCGGGCATCGACAAGAACAGGAAACTCTGATGATCCTTGTTGAAGCCCCCGAAGATATTGCCCTGAATGTTGGCCAGGTTGGCCTGGACTTCGGTCATCCCCGATGACATTGTCTCTGTCCCTCATTTCGTTTGCCAGTAGTTCATCCGCATGCCCCGGATTCTGGCCTGAATCCAGACTCCCGGCAGGTATGTCACGTCCGCACTCCCCGAATGGCCGGACGCCGTGAGTAACCGAGCGAGCTTTACGTCAAGTGCGAGGCGAGGCCAATGCCTGGACGCTAAGCCGCGCCAGCGGCTATGTCGGGAGTAACGGCCTACTCGACTTCGCCGAACCGGTTACCCGCCGAGCCGCGACGACTACCCGGTCCGCCAAGGACGGCACGCTGCGGGTCGGTAGCGACCGCGACTCGCGGGACCGTCAGCCGACTCCTGTCGGCGTCGCATCCGCGACGGCCGTCCAGGCGGTGAGGAAACTGGTTGCGGCGCTGCGCCCGTTATCGAAAAGACGCTGCTGGACGTCCCGGGTGATCGAGAAGTCGGTCGCCGCGACGTGCATGGTGTCGACGTACACGGTGCGGGCGCCGATCCCTTCGTCTTGCAGTGGGTACCGGTTCCATTCCCCCAACGCGGTGTGCGCGATGGCCAGCAGCTCACTGATATCGCCGTGCACGGCTTTGTCGGGCACGTTGAGCGGGGGTTGCGCGGACAACTTCACCCCAAAGGTGGGCCACCGCGGTTTCTGTCCGTCGGTTCGATCGAAGACGGTGACTGGGAAATTCTGCAGCATCCCACCGTCGACCCAGGTACACTCCCCATCCGGAGTGATTTGTCTGAACGGTTGAAAGAAAAAGGGGATCGACATCGACGCGCGGATTGCGTCCACGACGGGGTAGGCGTCCATCGCGGCGAGCCTTTGCTCAGGGCTGGCGTGAGCTGCGTGTGGGAGCAGATAGTCCGGCAGATCCCAGGGCAGGCGAACCAGCGCCTGGCGGGTCAAGTCGGAGACGTGCACCACCAGTCGATATCGTTGCTGCACCGGCAGGCTGGTGTCGGGATCGTCGGTGATCCGCAAGTCGCCGAACGTGTGGATGCCAATGGGGTCGAGCTTGGAGTGCAGCCACTGGTGCAGGTAGCCGGTGCTGTAGAGACCTTGCTGCCTGACCAGCGCATCAGCCATTCCCAGCCATCCCAGGTGCCGCTCCGCCCAGCTCTTGTCCATGAACTGCCTGTAGTCCAGCTCCCCCATGTCTTTTTCGAGCTGCGACAGGGGAACTCCCGCGGTTTGGTAAGCCGCGATCAACCCGGCGACGATCGCCCCCGCCGACGTACCGCCCACCCGGGGAAACACGTAACCGGCGTCGCTGAGGGTAATCACCGCTCCGGCCAGACCGATGCCCTTGACCCCACCGCCTTCGAGGACGAGATCCGCGCCACACACCACCGCGCTTTGCTCCAATGTCTCTGCCATGACGCAACCTCCGGGACATTCTTGTAGTCATCCGCCAGGGTGTCCGGGCGCAGCTCGCAACCGAGCGAGCTTTGCCTCGGCCACCCGCAACAGGGGGCCAACGGCGTCGATATCGATGCCCAACTCGGCAGCGATCCCGGCGGCACTGGTTCCAGCGTGGTGCAACCGCAGGACCACGGCGTGTACCTCGGGGAGCTCCGTGAGGGCGGACGCGAGGTCCACACCTCGACGCTAGGCCGGGCTGGCGGCGGTGTCGGGAGTAACGACATACTCGACTCCAGCGAGCCGGCTACCCGTCCGGGCCGCGCTGACTACCCGATCTGGCGGGAAGGCGCACAGCGGACGTCGGCGTCGAGGACCCGATAACCGAGTTGGCGAGTAGCCGGGGGCATCGCAGCCCCCGGCTCTGTCACAACGGCGGTTACTTGCCCTTGCCGGTCAAGGCGGCGAGCAGCTGGGCTCCGTCGGGGCTGCCCCAGCCGGTGCAGGGATCCCAGCCTGGGCCAGCGGAATAGAGACCAAGCCCGCTGACGTCGTTGTCACCTTCGGTGATGTCGTGGAAGGCTCCTTCTTCAGGCTGGGAGTACAGCAGTGGGTTAAGGAAACCGGCTGAGTTGCCGAGCTGTTCGTTGATCAGGGCGATCAGGCCTGCCCATAGCGGCGCGACCGCACTGGTCCCCCCGATGGGAAACTCCTGGCCGTCGACCCGTACCAGGTAGCCGGTGGCTGGATCGGCATCACCGGCCACATCGGGCACGCCCCGGCCGGCTTCGGAGATCCCCGCCGCACTCTGCCAGGCCGGCAGGGGGAACACGGTGCTGACACCACCGCCGGTGGCGCCGCCACCTTCGTTCCATACCACCTCAGAGGTGATCTTCCCGCCGGTTGCTTGCAGTGCGGTACCCCCGCAGCCGAGCACATGAGGGCTGGAGGCGGGGAAGTCCACGTGGGCAGCGCCGTCCTCCACGGAGTCGGCGGAGCCGTTGTCCCCAGCGGCGGCGCAGACCGTAATACCCAGGTGCCCTGCATCGGCGAAGGCCTGGTCGAAGGCGGTGAGCGCCTGGGACGTCCATCTCGCTTCGGCGGAACCCCAGCTGATGGAGATCACCGACGGTTTGTTCACCGTGTCGTGCACGGCTGTCGTAATGGCGTCCAAAAAGCCCTGATCGGTGTTGGGCGCGAAGTAGACGACGATGTTCGCGCCGGGGGCAACAGCGCCCGCCACCTCGATGTCGAGCATCACCTCGCCATCGTCGCTGTTCGCGACAGTGGGCTTGTTCTGTCCGCCATCGATGGACACCGCCGACACCCGGGGCAGCGGAATGGCGAGTTCTTTGAAATAGGTCTTCAGGTCGCTAGTTCGGTAGCCACCGCCGAGCTCGATGATGGCGATGGTCTGACCCTGGCCAGTGCCCTGGGTGGGGAAATTATAGAGCTGAGCCAGCTGCGGGGGTGTGAAAGTGGCCTTGGCCGCGGGTGTGGCTGTGGCGGGTCGGAAATGGGGCTGGGCCGCAGGGCGATCATCCAGGCCGAAGACGCCCTCGATGATGGGCTCGAGCTCGGCCGGGACGTGCACCGACCCGGTCCGACCGCGGTAGGTGCCTTCGGCGTGCTCGTAGCAGGTGAGGTCTACGCCGAAGGCGGCACTGAAGGCTCTCACCGTCCCGGACAGGACGATGCTGCGCCGCGCTGGGTGGGACTCCACAACGGTCAAATCATGCGAGTGGGCGAAGGAGGCCACCGCGGCCAAGTCATCAGGGCGAGCACCATGAGTCGCCGCGAACTCCTCACGCGACACATAGCTGCGCTCACCGGGCAGCCGATCCGCCTGAAGGTTTGGCTTCCCGGCTCGTCGGCGCACGACCACGGTCACCGACATGGTTTCGGTGGGGTCTGCGGCGCCCACAGCTCGCGCCCCGGACATCGGCACACGCTCACTTCCAGAAAGGGCCACTCGATTATTCGATGGCATCTCGTTCTCCTTTAGTTTCCTTGCCAGATCCTCTGACTGAGGGGTGATATCATCGCTTGGGCGAACCTTCGAAGCTCTATATGAGGCGCCGACTCTGTTAGGCGGTCTTGATTGGTGAGACGACCGCGCGGAATGGTCATGCTGATCATGCTGGTGACGTTTTTCTCGATCACGGGCTGCGAACCCACCCGCTTAGCAGCCGCTCCCGCGCACCCTGGGCCGGCTCTGACCTCCCCGGCCTATCGGCTCACCGAAGCTGACTCGGGGCGCACCATCATCGTGCACAGGGGTGACACCATCGCGGTGACGCTTCGGGAGCTATTGGCTTATCGGCCCTGGTCGGCTCCCTCCAGCAGCGACTCCAAGGTGCTGACGCCGATCGCGAGTCCGGTGGCCACGCCCGCTCCCGGCCTCACGGAAGGCAGCTTCGAAGCCACCGCCACCGGTATCGCGCAACTGCACGCCGTCAGCCTGTTCACCTGCAGCACGGAGCAGGCGTGCCCGAACCTGGCACGGGCCTGGATCATCGAAGTCCGCATCAGCTAGCTCCCGAAAGGGTCGATACAGAGTTCTTTTGAGGGCGGACGCGAGGTCTATACCTCGACGCTAGGTCGGGCTGGCGGCGGTGTCGGGAGTAACGACCTACTCGACTTCAGCGAGCCGGCTACCCGCTCGGGCCGCGCCGACTACCCGATCTGCCGGGAAACGCGCGCAGCGGGCCTCAGTGAACGCCTCAGGGGCACTGGTGTGCATTCGGAAACAGTGAAGATCGGCGCCAACTCGTCGCGCCGGCCGATGCCCAGCTTCGCGTATACCTGACCCAACGCATTGTCGACCGTGCGTACCGCCACCACCAGTTGAGCCGCGATCGCCCGACTGGACAACCCGCTGGCGGCCAGCCGAGCGATCTCCAGCTCGCGCGGGGTGAGACCGACAGGTTCATCGAGCCGGGTCAGAGCTGGCGTGCGGGCACCCTCACAGGCCGCAGCCAGCGCGGTAGCGCGAACCGCGGAAGCTGCAGCGCTGCCGGTACGGCCGGCCCGTCGGTGCGCGCCGGCAGCCGCGGTGGCCGCCTCCGCGGCGAGCAGAGTGGTCCCCAGCGCCGCGAAGGACGCGGCGACCTCATCCAGTGCCGTACCGTCAGCTGCCAGCAGTGCCTCGACGTGTCTAGCGAACACGGGCGCAAGCTCGCCCTGCACGTCGGTGGCGAGCTGAGGTAATCGGGCCGCCACCCGGGTGGGCGCGCCGAGCCGGGCGACGTCGTGCAGGGCGATCAGCTCACAACCGACCTGACCGCACTGTCGCGCCTCGGCGGCCGTGCTCAGCGCCAGCTCGACCGCTGCCGGGACGTCGCCGCGAGCAGCGGTCACCCAGGCGTTGATAGGACCCGACCAGGTGTCGAACAGCCGCATCGCCGGCCCGGTCAGCTCATCCG
The DNA here is from genome assembly GCA_025924655.1 of Pseudonocardiaceae bacterium. Lineage (GTDB taxonomy): Bacteria > Actinomycetota > Actinomycetes > Mycobacteriales > Pseudonocardiaceae. The sequence continues at coordinate 20,795 of JAICHZ010000014.1, forward strand.
CCTGGGCCAACGCCGTCTGGGCGCAGTCCAGATCCCCGGCAATCGCGGTCGCCCGGGCCAGCGCGTCGAGCGCGACCCGGGTGATGAAGCGCTGATAAGGATGCAGCCGGGCCGGGCCGCCGACAATCCCGACCACCTCGCGCATCCAGCCCGAGGCCGTGGCCACCGCGCCTTGGGCTTCGGCGACTCCACCGCGCACAAGTGCCCATATCGCAACGCTCACCGGCGACCGGGCAGCCAGCGCCCGCTGGTAGCCGGTTTCAGCCAACGCGGCTGCCACAGCGAGCTGCCCGCTCCGTAGATGTGCGGTGGCTTGGGTAGCTGCCAGCTCCTCCAGCGCCAGCAACCAGCCCCCACCCGGCGACTGCCTCGCCAGCCGGAGACCCCGGGTGGCAGTGGCAATTGCGTCGTCGTAACGACCACACGCGACCAGCGCCATGGTGGCCGTAACCATCGCCTCTGAGGCCACCGACTGCGGTACCTGTGGGTCCTCCGGCACTGCATCCAGGACAGCCAGCGCCTGCGGGCAACGACCCGCGTGTAGCAGGAACCGGCCGCGCAGAACTACCAACCCGGCCCGCTGGGCCGGTTCGGCGATGTGGACCGCAGCCTGATCGAGTACGGCTTCGGCCGGCGTGGGGCGGTCCAGGCCCCAGAACAGGTTCAGCGCCCGGACGCCAGCGATTTCCGCCCGCTCTGCGTCGTTGCGCGCCTGGGTCAGCTGGCCAACTAGCAACTCCTCGGCCAACCCAGCCTGGCCCTGGCCGACCAGCGCCTGAGCCAACAATCGTTGCGCCGACCATCCGCCACCACTTTCTGCAGCGGCCCGACACAGCCGTTCGGCAAGCCGGTAGTTGAGCGCGGCGAGCGCCGAACCAGCTGCGGCGATCAACAGCCCAGGATCGGACAACGTGCCAGCCTCCAAATGCCAGACCGCGATCCTCACCATGTCCTCGGGCCGGAGCCCTTCGACCGAGCCAGCCGCCTCGGCCAACATCGCGTGCAGGGTGCGCCTGCGCAGCGACAGCGTCTGAGCCCGGATGACCTCGCCGAACAGCGGATGTCCTAGCCGTACTCGAAGGTCCGGACCGGCCAGTTCAGTGATCAGCAAGCCGGCCCGCTCGGCCGCGTCCACGTCAGCCGCAGATGCCCCGGCCCGAGCCAGCACACCGACCTCCAGCGGTTCACCGAAGGCCACCAGTTCCCCAACGACGCGTACCGCGGCTGGCAGGCCACCGATCCGAGCCTCGATCAACTCAACCAACTGCGGGGGCGCGCTGACCGGTCCGGCCCAGTGCCACATGCCCTCGGCATGAGCCAGGGCGCCCGTCTGGCGGCCCCCGCGTACCAACTCTCGCAGGTAGAGGATGTTTCCGCGGCTGAGCTGCCACAGCTGCTCTTTTGTCAACCCGTCCACCGGGGCGCCCAGCGCAGCCTCGATCAACTCGCCGACCTCGGCGCGGGCCAAGGCCTGGACCTCCAAGCGCTCGGCCGCGCTGTCCTTCCACAGTGCCGTTACCGGCTCAGGCGCCGGTTCCCCGGTGCGCACCGTGGCGACCACGAAAGCTACACCGGTGACCACTAAATGAAATACCAGTGAGGCCGAGGCATCATCCAGCAGGTGCGCGTCATCGATGCCGAGCACCACACGACGACCTCCGGCTTGCGAAGCCAGCCACTCCCCGGCCTGTTGCAGCACTTGCAGGTGGCTTGAACCATCCCCGGCAGCAGGTAGCAGGTGTGCCATCGCACCGAACGGGATCGCGGCCACCGCCCGCGAGGCAGCCGCCCATCCCGTGAAGCACCCCTGAGCCTCCGCTGCGGCGAGCGCTTCGCGAGCCAACCGAGTCTTGCCCACGCCCGGTGTCCCAGCTAATAACAGACCACGAAACTGGCCCTCACCGAGAGCACGATCGATGATCGATAGTTCCTCTCGCCGACCGATCAGCGGCCAGTTCGCGACCATGGCCTGCGCACCTGTCCCTCCGGTACGCCAGGTTGCGTTGATCAGGGTGCTCCGTGGGGAATCCATAACATGTCGCCATCCGGGGCTCGGGCCGTGCCTACATAAAACAGAGTCGGTCTGCCGGCTCTGTGATACATCCCCTCAGCGGTATGGAGTGTCAGGTGGCGGTCTATGCCCGGCCGACTAGGCCGATCCAGTGAACAAGGTCAGGGGCCAAGCGGTTCGCCGCACACCGACGGATAACTGCTTCGGTTCGTCCCTGCACTATGAGTTGCAGATCGACGCAATTGCCAAACATAGACTGCCAGAGCAATCTTGAATCTTCCTAATCCCAATACAGCGCATGTCCCCCTCATCGGCAACCGAAGTGATCCTGCAGAAGACCCCACGAGGCCTTATGCTTGCTAACTGGTGCAGCGACGATGGCAAAAGACCTTGTGGTTCATCGACAGTCAGTAGTCGGTTGTGTGACAGGGGTAAGATTCCAATAATTTCACACTCCTGCCTCTCTATGACGATCTCGGCTTGCTTCGCCCGGCAAGAACCGACCCGCTCACGGGTACCGGCTCTATGCGCCCGAGCAGCTCACCCAAGCGCGTGCGCTCGATCCTGATCCGCGCGCTGCACGGCGGCCAGACCACGGCTCCGGAGGTGCGCTTTCACAACGCGCGTCGGTGACCGGTACCTGCTGTGTTCCGACGGCCTGCACACGGTGCTCTCGCCAGCCGCCATCCATAACACACTGACCACCCAAGCCGAACCCGACTCCGCGGTTGCCGAGCTGATCGCGCTGGTCCGTGACGCCGGCGCGCCCGACGTGGCCTGCGTCGTGGCCGACGTCCTGCCAGCACTACACCCGACCGGGAGTGGCGACGGCTAGTCCGGCGGTTTGGGCAGCGCCGGTGAGCCGGTGGTCGTAGGCGACGAAAACCGCCAGGTCGTCGCCGAGCAGTACGGCGGAAGCCAGGTGGAGCGCGTCAAGGGTACGCAACAACGGGTCACCGATGTCGGAGGCGAGGTCCTGGACCGCGCGGTCCAAGACGGTCAGGTCGAGGTCGTCCACCACAGCACGTGCTTCCAACAGGGCAGGACCGCCGACCCGACGAGCCGCCCGGATCACTTCGACACGGCCAACCTCGCTGGTAACCATCGGCTGGTCCGCGCGGGTGGCGAGCCAGTCGCGCAGCGCCGCCGTTTCGGTTTCCGTCCGGATCAGCTTCATTAGCGCTGACGAATCCAGATAGATCACAGCCGCTCCGCGCGCTCGGCGTCGAGCAGCTGCTGGTTGCTCGGCTCGCCGGGCGCGATCGCCACCGGCCGGGGCGACGTAACTCGGCCGGTGGGGCACGTTGCGGCGATCAGTCTGCCGGCTGCGATGAGTCGATCTCGCGCGGTTCGGGACCGCTGCGGGGGCACGAGCAGGGCGACGAGTTCGCCGCGGTCGGTCACCTCCACAGTCTCACCGGCCTTGACCCTGGCGAGGTAGCGGGAGGCGTTCTGGCGCAGCTCACGGATACCAATTCGCTCCATCCAATCAACGTAGCACATTACATGCTACAAGGGAGAGGTTATCCGACCACGTCGCCGGTAGGCGTCTCGGGCGTCACGTCAAGCGCGACCCGCGCTCCCGACAATTCCAGGCCGCGCGGGCCCCCCAGATCGTCAGTGTGACCCATCAAGCGCCCGGATTGCCATTAGATCAAGGCCACATCGGGTCCTGCACCGCCAATGCGCTGTGTGCAGCGTTGGATTCCGCCCCAAATGCCAACGGCGGTGCGTCGTTCAACGAAACGGATGCCATCACCCTCTACGAGCTGGAAACCAAGCTGGAGGGCAAGCCCTACCCGCCCAATGATCCCGGCGGCAGCGGGCTGATGGTCTGCAAGGCAGCCGTCCCGCTAGAAATGATCACCTCATACGAACACGCCTTCGGCATCCAGCATGCCCACGAAGCACTCGTGGTGCGCCCGGTCATCACGGGTATCAATTGGTACAGCAGTTTTGACATGCCCGATCCGCAGGCCGCGCTCGTCAAGATCACCGCAGACGCCACGATCTGCGGTGGACACGAAATTGTCGCCGACCGCATCGAAGCCGACAATCAACTGGCCTGGTTCAGGAATAGCTGGGCACCCAATTCGGCCTCGCCGGCCGCTTCTGCATGACTTTTGATACCTGAAAACAGCTGCTCTAAGCACAAGGCGACGTGACCGTCCCGGTGAAGTAAACCCGCACGACCGAAGAAGAGCGCAATGGACGCCATCCTCTCGCGATACCGCATCACGCCGCCCAAGACAGCATCGGGTGCCCCGAAATGTGGTCAGCCCGGCGCTGCAGCCTGACGTCCCAGAAGAGGCGCGTCGACGAGTGGTACCGGTAGGGCAGGACCAGCGCAGCCCGGTGC